>NZ_JACJSH010000119.1:0-9406 GCF_014698055.1 Nostoc sp. FACHB-133 | reverse complement strand
GGCTACCAGCACATATTTAGTAAATAAAGTTACTTCTTACTTAGATTTTATTTTTGCGATCGCTTGTTTTTTACTGGATCTGACAAAACCGCATTGCTCCCTATTGCTATTGGGAGTTGACCCCAGCCATGCACGAAAATTAACAGGTCATCAAAGCGAGAAAGCGTTTCGGCGCTATACCCTTCGCAGTGAGCAAGAAGCGGCGATCGCTGCTTACTATCGCGCGATTGGCGAAGAAGCGGAGTAAGGTATGCCGAAGCCACTCGATCCCAAGTGTCAGTTATGCGCCAAGTTACCAACAACTCAAGCTAAAGTGCTGCATGGAACAGCAGGGGATGGGTGTTGGAATCCAAAAGTCTGTCATAATCGCCGCTCATTCTATCGCCACCGCTCCTTTCATAATTCAGCAGAAATTGATTCAGTAACAGTCGAACCCCCAGCAACATATTTTGCAGTGCTGTATTTGTATAAAGAACCAGGGGATAAACCATTGCACGCCTTGGGCGCAGAACTCTGGTTGGGGCAAAAACCTGTTTGCCGCTTAGAACCAATTCACTGCTTTGGGTTAACGGCTGGCAAGATCCGCGCCTATACAGATCAGGTGTTGCAGGCTTTTGCCAGACAATACAGTGTTTCACTATATCAATATAAGGATATGTTTGAGATTAGCTCAAGCTACTGCCCAGTGCGGACTTGCCCCTTGCATCCAGAATCCTAGAGATGGCCACATACCACCAATTAACAATCTGGGATGTATTAGATGAGTTGTCCGAATCTCCACCAACTTCTTCTCTTGATGCTATGTGGGATTGTTTGGATGCCGAGCTAGAAAGTTTACCCTTGGAGGCACAGTTATTAACCGCAGCGCTTGCCTTCAGTCAAATTGCAGATATTCTTAAGTCTCGTGCCGAAGTGCTGTTGCAAGATACCCGTGATCGCAATAGTCTTTTGGGGCCTGTTGTTAGCACCGATCTCTTTGCTGGTCTAGTGCGGACAACAATGCACCTAGATTTAGATGATTTGATTGAACCGCAAACACCACAAACCTTTAAACCACATGGCCCACACCAATTTTCATCTCCTAACCAGGAGGGTGATTCTGTAGTAGCACCTGTTGAAAAAGCGAATGTTTTGGCAATGCTTGATGAGGTGACGAGTTTAGAAGATGTCCGCAATTTGGCATCAGATGAGGACGTGGAAAAATGGCAGCGCGCGATTGCTAACCATCTGATAAATGTCAAAGATGAGATTTCTTTAGTTAAACTGCAACGTGTGTTGCAAATGCCGATGGTAGAAGTATGGTTGGGATTATTGCTGGGTGGGTTTACATTAGAACAACGTGGTGATTTTTATCACAACCATAATGTCTGGGTGAAAAGCTCTCCTTTCTACTACCAATAACAATACATTCGCTATATAGGAGAGTCCGCGAACGCTTACCGCTTTCAAAAAGCAACGTCAAGGGTGGCAGTTAGGTCAAGCGGCATATAATACTCCTCTTCGACCTAACTGCCACCCATTTTCAGCAACGCCCGATCTTATAGTGAGCAATATCTTGTACGCTGATTTCTAATGGTGAAGCTGTCATGCATTTAAAAATACAGTATTTTGCAAGGTCATTTGCAGAATATAGCTTGTTAAGCCAGATATTTTATTAAGACTCTTCTTAGCAAATTATTAAAGAACATGGTTAATAGAAAACGCTCTTTGCAAAAATGTTTGAACAACAACCTTACTAACTACATTGCTTTGAGCTTGTTGTTATTAATGCCTACAACAGCCTTAGCTAACGGTAACAACAATAATTCTGACGATCCTCCACCTCAAACTAGAGGAACTTCAGGCGGTTCTAGAGGATGTGAGACTGAAAGTGAGGCATCCTCAAGTAGTATTCCAAATATCATCTTACTTGCACCTACTCAAAGTTACGGTCAAACTTTGGCAAACAGTCCTACATTTGCTTGGTTTGTGAAAGATACTAGCTCTTGGCAAATGGAGTTTCGTCTTTATGAATACGACCAAAATAACAAACAATCTAGATTGGTAAAAGAAATTAAAGATGAAAATTTTAAAAGTTCTCCAGGAATCATGATTCTATCTCTGCCTAGTCTAGAATTGTTAGTTGACAGAAGATATCTTTGGCAAGTCGAATTGGTTTGCGATGCTAATCGTCCTTCAGGTAATCCATTTGCGATCGCAGCGATGAAAGTCGTTTCAACTCCGCCAGAATTTAAAAACCAACTCTCCCAGAGCAATGATATTTTAAAGGTGGCGAATCTCTACAAAAAAGCTGATTTATGGTACAAAACTCTAGAAATTGCTTTAAGTTCAAACAATGAACCGACTCTGAAAGAATTAAGAAAGTCTCTCCTAGAACAGGTAGCAACTGGAACTCAAACCGAATTAAGAGAACAAACTAAAGTAGCGCTGACAAATAGTACAATCCATCAATTACAACGTTAATAGTACAAAATTTTCACAGATGTAAAAATCAAAGCCAGTTACCAATGAGAATGAACGGTGCCCAATATCCAGGGTGACTCTCGATTTGCTGCTTATGTGCTTGCAACCAAGCTATTTGAACAGTTTGTAAGGCTTTAGCTTTACTCATTCCGCTATGCCAGCTTTGATAAAATTTAGCTATCAGTTGCGCTGTTGCTGCGTCATCAACTTTCCAAAGACTTGCTATAGCACTTTGAGAGCCGGCTTGGATAGCGATACCAGCTAAACCCAGAGTTTCGCGATCGCTTCCTACTGCTGTTTCACAGGCTGTCAAAGTTAGTAACTCAATCGGTTGGTTTTTAATGCGAGTACTATTAATAAGTTCGTAAAGGTCGTTTAATGTCAGTTTTTCATTGTAAGTCCCGGTTGTAACTGATTTTTGAGGATTTGTAGTCATTTTTTTTCCAGTTACTAAAAACGTTTCTCGATCGTCAATACCAAACTTGCCGTGAGTCGCTAGGTGAATTATTGGGTAAGTGTTTTCTTTTAACTCTTTTTCCAAGCGCTCACGTGTAAAGTCTTGATCCAGTAAGCCCTTGCTTTTAGGTAAACTCGTTGTAATCGCTTTCAACTCGGATTGGACTTGTGTAAGCGGCTCAAAAAACTTTGAACCAGCATCTGTTTCGACGGTAGCTGGTTGTGTCAAGCCAAAAGCTAATACCTGTAATCTCTTCGGATTAGACTGTTGAAGATTTGTCAGAGTGAATGCTGGAGCAAAGGCGATCGCATACTTTTCAATCAAGAATTGCTTACCATTAAACAGTGCAGCTATGGGGATACTCCGAAGAATTCCATCTTGAATAAACACTAAAGTTTCAATTTTTTCTTTTTCTAAATCGCTGATAAAAGGACGAATAAACCAGTCATATATTTGTTTTGCTCTAGCTTGATAAGTATTTTCCAAGTCGGAACGCTTTTCTAGCTTGATTCGTAGGTCATTAATAATGTCTCTAACTTCTTGATTCTTAACAGGTATCCAAAAAACTTTTGACTTAATTTTTTGCTCTTTATCAGCTAAAGTGAGAATGATTGCAAGATGTTCTTTCAAAATAATCGAACTCAAGACAGCAGTGTTTTTGCCCACTAGTGGCGCTGGTTTTTGAATGAAGGCTAAATCACAATTATTACCTAAATAGTTTTGTAGTTCTGCTAACCTTAACTCATCTACTATTGGAAGTACTGACTCCAAATTATGTTGAATATCTGATATTTGAACAAGATTATTAGTTTGCTCTAGGCGTAACTCTAGCAACTCGCGGTAGACTGGTTCAACGTTGTCTCGAAAGTCAAACTGTAAATCTCGCTGTTGTATAATTAGGTCACTACGAATACTCTTGAGACTTTCAATAGACTTTTCATAAAAAATAATTGCTTCTTTCACTCGACCTGTGGCTTTAAATAATCGTCCCGCCTGCCATGCCCACAAGTAAAGGTTCTCATCAGCGACAGTACCAATTAGCGCTTGTTGAGTTAAATTTAGAGCTTGTTGATAATCCTGCCCACATTCGTAAATGTGCCCTAATCGCCCTTTGGAAAAGGATTCTCCTTCTTGATCCTGTATTTTTTGAGTAATTACTACAGCTTTATTAAGTAATTCAACAGCCTTAGATAACGATTCTGACTTTAAGCATTGAATTGCAGGGTCAATACTTATCGACTCGCTCTTTTGGTTAACGATTTGTAAAAGATTAGCAAGTTGAATTACCGCATAGGCTTTATCGCGAGAGTCAGGCAATTGTTCCACTACGATTAGAGCTTGCTGTAATGTATTGTTAACTATGGCTTTATCCTGACTATGTTGGTGATAATAAAGCTTAACTAAACCTAGTAGCGATCGCAGTTCATTAACTTTATCATTTTGACTACGGGCTAAATTTAGGCTTTGTTCAAAATAATCTACAGCTTGGTTATTATTAGCAACAGTGTATTGCTGGTACTTTTTGGCAGCTTTTTTATCACCTACCTCACTGGCAAATTTCGCACGATGCTGATTGCTCTTTGCAAGACTAGCATAGGTATTCGCTAAACCATTCAAATTAGATACTATGTAAGTTTGATTATCAACACGCTTGGCGATTTCATCACTACGTTCAAAATTAGAAATAGCTTGCTCATACTCACCTTGGAGACGATGAGCATTTCCTAAACTACCCCAAGCGGCTACTTCGCCGAGATCATCTGAGTGGTGGCGAGCAATTTCTATTGCACTATCTTGAGTACATCTGGCATTGCTTTGATTTTGACCGCACAAAATCGTAATTGCTCGTCGCTGCTGTCCCAAGCTGCTGTAGAGTTGAGCTTGTTCTGTCAGCATCCGTCCTACTTTAATCGGTTCGTTTTTCTGACGATAGTAGGCAATAACTTCTTTTAATTGAGCGATCGCTTCAGGTATTTGTCCTACTTGTTGGTATGCTCTAACAAGGTATGTTCTGACACTTATTTTTTCAGAATAATTACTAGTACGCTGTTGATTTAAAAGGGCTGCTCGCCAAGACTTAATAGCCCCTTGAATATCGCCAGCTTGGTATAACTTAAGTCCTTGCTGCACTGGCTGTGTTAAACTTGACAATTGGGCTGTTGCTATTTCTAATATTCCCTTATGCCCAATCGTTAGGGAAGGATGTGCTAACCACAAACAGAAGGTTAGTGTTGTGAGGAAGAGAACTGCCCAAACGCGACGAATACGATATGGCAAGCGTTGCATAATGGCATAAGGGAAACTATACCTGTGAATTTTACAGGATGAGTGGCATTCTCCCCAAATCCCCAAGTCCCCTTGTTTTCTATTTTGACCTTTTGTTAATAAGACAGTTCGCAGATACGCCCCAGTAAATTTCCAAAATTGGAAAACTAATTTCCCAGCTTGACGATGTATTTCTAATTAAATCTATCTATTCTGAGATTATGCAACGAAAGCGAACAGCTAGTACGTCAATGTTGCATGGACTTCACCTTAGTATCTTAACGCGATACTTTAGTTTATTTCTATCTTAAAAAGGCTTCGCGCACAGAATCAAATTTTTATGTCTGCGTAAGTCATTATCTATTGCCATTACATTTTGAGGAAAAAACTTATGCTGTTTAACCTAAATCCTTCTAAAAAATCATCTATTACTTCACATATTCGACTGTTTTATCAAGGCAGTAAACAATTCAAAAAAAGCAAATCTTCAAATCATGAAGATGTCAATGACATATTAAGCTCAAATATTAGTCAATCTGTATATTTACCTAATGTTTTAAACAAAACAGCTTTGGCAGCAAAGTTAGATAATTGCCAATCAAAAGAAATCAACAAAAAACCTCTAACAACGAAAAGCCGTTTTTATTGGTGGATGTAATCAGATATTTTCTTTACTAAACCTCGCAGAATTAGACCGAAGAATTTTCTAATTAGTAACATTTTTTAAACAATCAAAGGTACAAACTCATGCAGCTTTTAAGTACTTCTAACAAGTCTTTATCTAAACCAGAGCTAGCAGTGTTGTCAGACAAGCCTCTAAATCAAAATGAGAAAACAACTCAAACTAAACTCTCTATGATCTGGGTAAACGAATTTGACGGAGAGCGTAATCGGTCAATTGCAAAATGGATTAAAAATTAGCAAGAGTTAGGCATTTTAAAAAGAGTCAAAACTAATTATATTAGTTATCTAGACAGGTTGATTTTTATCCAGATAGCAAAGAATACAAATTCTTCTTTAATGCTTGTAATTACATAAATAACTACATCTTTATTCAAAATTAACGAGGTAAGATATGAAACTTTTCTATCGCGGTCTCAGCTACGAATTAGATTCCTCAAAAATTGCCAGCAGAAGAACAGAAAAACCTTTTCAACCAGCGCCTATTGTTGGAGCAGCTTATAATCTGATTTACCGTGGGGTTACTTATCGTGTTGATCCCAATTACAAGCCTGTGGAAGTTACTTTACCACTAGCAATTTATAAATTGAGCTATCGAGGAATTAACTACTTGATGAATAGAAATGCACAAGGGGAAGTTACCCTAATTAATCAATCGACAAATCCATTACAAGTTACTACACAGTCACCGATGACAACACGATCCTAGTAAGGCTTAACCAATACGTTTCATTCTAGTATTCAAGAGATTGGATTAGCTTTTATCCTACGAGTAAATTTCTCAATTGAAATTAATTAACGGAGTAATTCTGATGATTCATCACATTTCCATCGCCGCTCAAAATCCGCTTCACGTTGCAAATATACTGGCAGAAATTTGTCACGGTAAGGTATTTAATTTTCCTAATCCCGGAAGCTACGCTGTATTTTCGTTTGATGAATATGGCACTGGAATTGAAGTGTTTCCTTTAGGATCTGTGTGCGTTCCCGGTTCGGACACAGAACTGAGCAAAATAATTCAAACTTCCAATTCACCTGATTTTGTAGCAACTCATGCTGCGATTTCTGTTCCTGCTAGCCAACAGCAGATTGAGCAAATCGGTAGACGTGAGGGTTGGCAAGTTGCGCTTTGCGACCGAGGAGCGTTCAAAGTAATTGAGTTTTGGGTGGAGAACTGGCTAATGTTCGAGTTTTTGACCGCTGAACTTGCAACTGGGTATTTGCAGTCCATCAAGCCTCAGATAGTTGAACAAGTGCTTGGTCAGCCAATTTTTATGGCTCCAGTTGAGAGCAAGTAATGCAATATTCAGCATTCATCGTAAACCCGTTTTAGCCGCATAAAGGAGTTTGAAAAAATGATTAGTTTATACACTGCACCATCCTTTGAGGATTTACCTAGCATCAGCCCACCCAGTCTAGAACTTGAAACTTGGTTCCGCATGGCAAAGCTACCCTACGAAAAGGTCATCGTGAAAGCACAAAGTTTTGAGATTGCCCCCAAGGGTAAAATTCCCTTCATTGACTATCAGGGAAAACTGATAGGTGATGCCTTCTTAATCATTGAGATGTTTAAGCAAACAGAAGGGATTGATCTCGATGCTAGTTTGACTCCCGTTGAGCGATCGCTCTCCCTAGCGTTCCGCCGTATGCTCAAAGAGAACACTCTCTGGGGAGCAGCCGAAGTTCGCTTCGGCATAGAAGAAAACTGGCAACACTATCGAGTAATAGTAGCGCGTGCGCTCTTCCCTGAGACACCACTAGAAATATCAGAACCGTTTGCTGACGAGTTTCGTAAAACGATAATCTCTCAGATGCACAGTCATGGAATCGGTCGTCACAGTCATAAAGAAATCAGTCAAATTATTTGTGCTGATTTTCAAGCCCTTTCAGACTTTCTGGCAGACAAACCATTTTTTATGGGAGACGAACCCACAACCTTAGATGCCACTGCCTATGGCTACATTGGTAATTTCCTTCAGCCACGCTATGAAAGCCCAATCGTTGATTATCTGCTTGGGCGATCAAATCTTTGCCAGCACTATGAGCGAATGTCTCATAAGTTTTTTAGCGATAGCTTGTTAGAGTTATAAATTTCCGTTTGTTTCTAACTAAAGTTATCAACTACAGACAGCAGAATTACAGAATAAGGATAATTTTATGGCTGAATACAATTATATTTTGATTGGTGCAGGCTCGGCGGGCTGTGTCGTCGCCAACCGCCTCACAGAAGACGGTAAAACAACTGTATTATTACTTGAAGCAGGCAATCCACCTACCTTACCAGAGCATCAAGTTCCTCTAGACTGGACAAAACTCTGGGGTACTGGGGTAGACTGGGCATATTTTACGGAAGAAGAACCGTACATTAATAACCGCAAAATCTATTGTCCGCGTGGGAAAGCTTTGGGTGGAACCAGTTCAATCAACGCCATGATTTATATTCGCGGCAGTCGGCATGATTACGATCGCTGGCAAGAATTAGGCAATCCCGGCTGGAGTTACCAAGATGTGTTGCCATATTTCAAGAAATCTGAAAACCAGCAGCATGACGCATCCGAATTTCATGGAGCAGATGGATTGCTGAGTGTCACAGATCCCTTGGATTGCTGAGTGTCACAGATCCCTTGGATTGCTGAGTGTCACAGATCCCTTAGCACCTGAAGTAACATCATATCGATTTATAGAAGCAGCAGTCACACTTGGTTATGAGCTTAATCCTGATTTTAATGGCGTACAACAGGAGGGAGCTGGACTTTACCAGTTGACGATTAAAAATGGTAAGCGGCACAGTACAGCAGCAGCGTTTTTAGTACCAATTTTGGATCGTCCCAACTTAACAGTTACCACTGGTGCATTAGTTACTCGTTTACTGTTTGAGGGAACGCGCACTATTGGAGTGGAATATCTGCACGAGGGAACGATACACCAAACCTTTGTAAATCAGGAAGTAATTCTTTCTGCTGGCGCGTTTGATTCGCCCAAACTGCTGATGCTCTCTGGGATTGGCAATGCAGAACAGTTGCGATCGCTAGGCATTCCCGTACTTATCGATTTGCCAGGTGTCGGTCAAAACCTCCAAGATCACCTTGCTGTCGGCGTTGCACACCAAGCTACTCAGGATCTGCAACCTGCCCCAACCAGCAATATCGCCGAAGCTGGATTGTTCTTGCATACTGAAGGTCGTTTAGATACTTCACCAGATTTACAGTTTCACTCTGGCCCTGTTTTGTGGACACATCCTGCTTATGCCCGTGAAGGGCCAGGATTCGCAGCTACAGCCTGTTTAACGAATCCTCAAAGCCGTGGCCATCTCACTCTGCGTTCTGCTTCACCCCATGACCCAGTTGTAATACAGATGAATTATCTCCAAAGTCAATCCGATTTGCAGAAGCTGGTTACAGGAATCAAAATTACTCGTCAACTGTTACACTCCACTGCCGGGAGCAATGCGGTTTTGTCAGATCCAGTAAAAAACAAGCGATCGCAAAAATAAAATCTAAGTAAGAAGTAACTTTATTTACTAAATATGTGCTGGTAGCC
>NZ_JACJSH010000118.1:0-9467 GCF_014698055.1 Nostoc sp. FACHB-133 | reverse complement strand
GGTGAATACTATTTCTAGAAGGTGTTATGAATTTTAGAAAAACTGGCTAACTAAGAGGGTTTTAGCAATAACGTATTTGGCGAGCGTAACTCAAGATGCTTACCTTAGCTGGGTTTCCAAAAAGTTCATAACACCCGTGCTTAGGATTCAACTTTTTCTACAAGCTTGCTTCATCACAATACGGTTGTTTTTATACACCTCTAAAGTTCCAGCCTGCGGATTATCTAACGTGCCATCCCACACCGAATATTCATAATTTCTATTCCGAAACTTATACACTCGAACACCTTCTGTCGCTTGCCTAGTTCCTTTGCCCAAACTTAAATTACCGTTGGGACTGGTTGCGCGATAGAGTAGTTCACCGGAATTATAATTCTGCCAAATATTGATGTTATACCCACCCCGGCATTTTGTACTCAGGATAATGCCAGCAGTAGAATCAGCAGAAGCTCTTAAGGAAAAATTAGCTAAGATACTGATTGGCAGAGCAAGAAGTAACGCGGATGTTTTCATGAGTTTTGTAAAATTGATGAGTTTGACATTACTGCATTGCTGCTACAACTTCATCTGTAGAAAGGACTGCATTGGCGATATAGCCAAAGTTGATCAGTGCTGCCTTATAGCCGTCACCCAGTTGCGGATGCTGAGGGGCTGCTGTTGCATCTTTGACAACAAGAACCTCAAATCCCTGTTCGAGCAATTCGCGTAGGTGAGCTTCAACACAAAGATTTGCCAACATTCCGAGTAAAATGATTTTGCTGATGTTGCGTTTACGTAGTTGCAAAACGAGGTCGTTAGTTTGCGGCCCATAGACTTTGTGGGGACTGGCCACAATCGTCTTACCATCCTCAATAAAAGGCTTGTAGCGATCGAGCCAGTCAGCACCCGATCCCAGGAATCCATCGAGGCTCAATGCACCACGGCGATCAAACTCCTTAACCTCAAGCATCATTTGCTCTAGGTTTCCGGCAAATTTCCAATTATGGTCGGTGGGGTAGTAATAATGAGGGGAGATAAAAACCTCGAATTCATTCTGCTTCGCGGCTTTGAAGATTCGCTCAATGTTTTCGATGGTCTTGTTATCCTTAACACTCTCACCCACCAAATCCCAGGAAACCCCTTTTTCGCTCAAGACATCGTTTTGCGGATCTATGACAACTACTGCGGTGTCATTCTTGTTGATATTCATGGTTTTTCTCGTTGCTTGTTGATTTTCACCGTTCTCTTTCTTAAAAACCACTCGCGATATGCAGCGTTTTTCCAGTGATTCCAAATCAGAATATCTTGCCAGGGCGATCGCGGTGGGCGAATTATCTGGCAATAGTGACCCCATTTCAGACTTTGACACCACTGGCTAAATGCTGTTTCAAAAACGCCAAGGTGCGATCGCCTTTTGGGCGGGCGCTTTGCGCCATCGCGTGTTAATTCTGCGACTTATTTATGATAAGCGGAACTAAGTGCTTGATAGATTAAAGGTGCAATGATAGCGATATTTTTCACCAACTCATCGGAGAGAGAAAATCGCTGTTTTAAGTAATTAGGATCGTTGTAGCTTACCCACACCTTGCCGTCAGTCGCTTCCCATGCCAGTACTTTCAGGGGTAAATCCAAGGCGATTGTTGGTTCTGCCACCATGAGGGAAGTTCCGGCTTTCGGGTTGCCAAACAGCAACAACTGTGTAGGAGGTAGGCTAAGTCCGACTTTTTCGGCTTCAGCCTGTTGATTGATGCGGGCAAAAACGGTGATGCCTTTTGCTTGAAGGATGGCTGCAAAGCGATCGATAGTTTCGGTCACTGCATACGGGCTGATCTGGCTGATGATGCCGTTGTTTGCATTCATAGCAGTGGACTTTTTGTAGGATAAAAACTGGGTGATATGGTCGTTGGGCTTTTCAAAAATTGAGGTCTGACAATCCGGGGTGATCGTCAGGACGACGACCTAATATCCAGTGGTATTTGCGATCGCTCTTTGAAATTGGCAGGTCGTTGATGCTGGCAATACGCCATCGCATGAATCCATGTTCGTCAAACTCCCAATTCTCATTGCCGTAAGAGCGAAACCAGTTGCCGGAATCATCATGCCATTCGTAAGCAAATCGGACAGCAATGCGGTTGTCTTGAAAAGCCCAAAGCTCTTTGATCAGTCGGTAGTCCAATTCTTTAAGCCACTTACGTGTTAAGAATTGTGCGATCGCCTCACGACCACATAGAAATTCTGAACGGTTACGCCAAACGCTATCCGACGTGTAAGCGAGTGATACTAGTTCCGGGTTACGTGTGTTCCAAGCATCCTCTGCAATTCGGACTTTTTGGATAGCGGATTCATGATCAAAAGGCGGCAGGGGTAGTCGAGAATTTTCAGGGTTGTTCATAGTATGTAAGCGGTAGAATCGCGATTCTCGTTCCGAGAGGCAACTCTTGGAGACGCTCCGCGTAGCTTGCTTCCACGGAGTGGTACGCCAACGTCTCAGCATGGTTAGATTAAATTTACAGCAGATTTCAAGTTGGTGGAGTACACAAACTAAGTCCCAAAGCCAGGTATGAAACCTGTTTTACTTCTGGATTCTGAATTCTGCTGTAAGTGCGTGCCGACCGAATTACCTCAAAAGCAGTTTAATACAGATCAATGACTACCACCCGCGATGTGCAGCGTTTCCGCAGAAGCCCCCGTCACAACTGCGATTTTTCCCTCTAGTTTTTTCATGATGATTTCTTAAAATCGGGCAGCGTGAACTCCACAGTTTCGCTAGTGATTACTTTGTGCGTGGGGTCAGCTAGTTCGATCAGCACCTTGTGTACGCCAGGTTCCAGTCCGACCAGGATGATCGTTTCCCCACTGGCATCGACAAAGTGCCACGGCGCGTCGTCAACGGTGATGTGGATATGACCGATGCGCGGCGATACTTCGAGGGCACCTTTGCCAAACACTGGCAAGATACGCAAATTCTCCGTCCGGTACTGGATGAAAACACGTCCCTGTGCCAGTGGTTCGGGAAGCGGTGGATCGACAATCAGCTTGGGTGGTTCTTCGTTTTCAATCGCAATCAACGGTGATGATCCAATAATGTCCCTAGCGCTCGGTGTGTGGCTGTTCATCAGAAAAATGGGTAGAAACTCCGTCATAAAGGACGGCTTTACATGGAATGTGGTAAATAGGTCGGTGAGGGTGTCAAAGCAGGTAATTACCTGAGAGTAGTTTGTATTACGATCAAATGGCACTAAGATAAGCCGAAAGTCTTGTTTTACCTGGTTCACAGTCTGTAGGCTGGGAATGTATTTCGAGAGGCTCTGCCTCTGATCAACCCTTTGGAGGCGGAGGCTCTCAGAATTAGTTCCCACTCTAGAGGCTAGGAACTAGTAACGGCGAGGGCTGTGTCTTAACTTAGTGCCATTCTGCTTTACCCTTTTCCCCTACGCTAACTCAGTAAGCAGCAAAGCGATGGAGGAGCGTCTTTTCCTTTCCCCAAAAACATCGATCGCATCCTATTGCAGATGTTTCTTCAATTCAGCAGCAGCTTGAACAAACAGAGAGCGGACTTGTGGCAGTTCGGCTAAACCATTGAGCAGTCCAAAGTCATGAATCATGCCGTTGTACTGCACCGTTGTCACCTCTACCCCAGCTTCATCGAGCTTGCGTCCGTAGGCTGTGCCTTCGTCATGCAAAATATCGCTCTCTGCAACCACAATTAATGCTGGAGGCAAGCCTTTGAGTTGTTCAACCGTCGCTTGTAAGGGAGATGCGTAGATGTCTTTGCGCTTTTCTGGGTCAGGGATGTACAGGTCATACATCCACTTCATCGTGGGTACGGTTAGGTACCGTTTGTCGCCGAATTGATGATAAGAATTCGTTTCAAAATCGGCATCGACGATTGGCCACATCATGATATGTAACTTGATGTGTGGCCCTCCGTTTTCTTTCGCCTTCAAAGCCGTGACTGCTGTCATATTTCCGCCGACACTGTTGCCGACCACTGCCAGATTCTTGCCATCCACCCCAATCTCCTCACCATGCTCGGCAACCCATTTGGTTGCAGCATAAATCTCATTGATCGCCTGTGGGTACTGAGCATCTGGCGTGCGCGTGTAGTTGACAAAGACCCCTGCAAACCCTGAAAGCACAACCAGATCGCGAACCATGCGCTTGTGTGTTGGATAATCACCCAGTATCCAACCCCCACCATGAATAAAGATGAAAACAGGCAATGTGCCTTTGACTCCTTCCGGTCGCACGATGTTGAGCGTAATCGAATAACCGTCAGCAGTAATTGTCTTCTCAGACTCTTCAATGCCTGAAAGGTCTACTGGAACGGAAGCCTGTGCATCCACGAGAACTTGACGCGCTTCGAGTGGAGGTAATGTCTCTAGAGGCACACCTCCTGAGTTCAGCACTTTCAAAAATGCCTTCACTCCTTTAGAAAGACGTGGATCGTCTGCAACTTCCAAAATCTTTGCTTGTGAATTTACTTGAGCAACCATGACATTCTCCTTTGATAATTAGTAAACAATCTGTTGAAATGACACTGTTAAGTGAATTGGTTTAACAGTGATGCTCGATCGGCAGCGGTCGTGAAACGGCGATCGCTTTCTACTGGCATCGTTTCCCAGCCGGAATTATTTGTTACTGGTGAAAAGGTTGTCGGCCTAGCGGGTCGCTGCCTCGATCGGTTGTTTCCACACCGCAGCAGCATAGAGCGAGTCCTCAAAATCGGGGGCAATATCACCTGTAATACGTGCCTCATGATGCGCCCAATCCTTAAAGAACAAGTCGTGACTGATGCGCGATACTATTGCAGGTACGTCGCGGCGGATGCTATGGATGTCACCAACCGGCAATCCGAAGCTGACCAAACCAGCAGGATTAAATACGTGAATGTCTTTCAGATAAGGGGCAGTGCCAGGTACTTTTTCTTGGTATTCGTGGGCGCTACCGAGGTAAGGATGTGCCCCCAAACCGTCGTCGTGCAGGTCTTCTGGTGGCTGGTAGCGATCGCGCCAGAGGGCAATATGCTGGGCAAAGTCGGCTAGTTCGGGACGCTTTGTTGGGTCAACGAAGTAACCAGTGCCAGCGATCGCAAAATCAAACTCGAAAATATCATCGTTCACCTCGATGGCAATGCGATCACCCAGTTTCCGTGCCGATTTCCAAGGTGCAGATAGATGGATGTGAAAGTTCGGGAAAGCGATCGCTCGCTTAATCGAGTTCGGGGGTGGCGCGGTGCCTGCTTGACGAAAGTGCCAAGCCTGGAACCAGCGGGCTGCATCGGGTAGTTGGGGATAGTTGTCGTAAGCACCAGGGTAATCCCGTACCCGAAGGACTGACAGAGATGCGATCGCCGATCGCCGTACAAATAGATGTACTGCCTTAGCTCCCGATTCCAGCGCCACTGCTGCTGCATCAAAAGCTGAAGCCGCCGCACCCAGCACCGCCACAGTCTTACCGCGCAGTGCTTCAAAATCGATGGCATCGGCGGTATGTGCGTACAACGTGCGGGGTAAGTCAGCCAGTATTGGAGGTATGTACGGACCACCCGTGCCAGCCACGCCATTGGCGAAGATAATTTTGCGCGTAGTCTCTATCTGCGGGACACCGTTTACCTCAAGGTGTAGGCGGAAGAAACCTGCGACTGGTTCAATCCGCACCAACTTCGTCTGGTAACGAACCTGGATACCCAGGAAATGCCGATACCAACTGAGGTACTCAGCCCAAGCTACTCGCTCAATGCGATCGATCTTTGCGTAGGCTGCCGCACCGTGCCGCGCTTCGTACCAGGCTTGAAAGGACAATTCTGGGATGCCTAGTTCTGGCCCAGGCAGATGTTTCGGTGTGCGGAGCGTTCTCATCCGCGCTCGCGTCAACCACACGCCTGCATGAGCCTCGTCATCGGCTGCATCGATCTCCGTTACGCGACCGATCCCAGCACGTCGTAGCGCAAATACAAAGGTGCTACCGCTACCGCTGCCACCTATTATAGTGACATTGTGATCGATGCCAGGGCGATCGGGTACCCAGTTTTCAGGATCGGGACCGAGCAGGCGTAGTGCCTCGCGGGCAGCAAAATCGGAATTGCTCGTTGTTGTCATGTCGATCTCCTCAGATATCGTTACGATGGATGAAAAAATCGGAATAGTAGACCAATTCTCCTTAATTTTTCAATAAAAGCCCTTACAAAAGTAACGCGATGTGCGACTTAATATTGCGTAACAAGTTCATCGAATTGAAGAGGATCACAGTTATGGCGATTAAGCCAAAAGCAAAGGGTATGAGCTAAAATTTTGCGGTTGATTCTACTGGTTAAGTGCCACATATCTCTTGCGCGAATTTTTTCGATGTTGAATCGTTCAACAAGTTGTCCAATAACAGTTTCAATTAGCCGACGAAAACGTTGCTGTAGGTGAATGCAAGCTTGGTTGCTAGATTGGGACATATTGGAACGAAGTGGAGTGCGTAAAATAATACCCACTTGTGCAAGTTCTTCAGCGAGAAACTGGCTCAAATAGCCCTTGTCGCCAATCAATTCACCACGAATCCGACTAACCAAATCCCACAGTGCCTCTCGTTCGCTACCATTTGCTCGAGTCAGAGTAAAGCCACTGATGACACCTGTAACGCTGACAATTAAGTGTCCGTGAAACCCATAGTAGGTTTGTTTTTTGGCGGCACAAAAACCGTAATCCGCTTCGGCTCTAAAACTACGACATCTTGGCGCACGATTGAAGGAACACAAAGGCATTGGTAGTCCATCAATCAAATGAATCTCACACTCGAATGCACCCAATTTTGCTGCTAACTTTTGTTGTACTAATTGCTTGTATTGCCAGAAATTAGCCGCTTGGCGAATGAAAGCACTACGACTTTTGAGCGCAGGAAACCACCCTAACCAATGGCGATGAAAGTACTTCCAGATGTCTTTTTCTGCATCAATACCCAAATACTCTGCCACAATTTCCATTGTCATGACTTCACTGGCACTCAAACTAGGTGCAAAGCCTCGTCGAATCACTGGGTAAACTTCTGTAATCTCCACTAGTAAATCGTCCACACAACAGAACACGGCAATGATAAACTCTTCGATAGAAAACATGATTCCCACTCTCTGTCAACTGGAACAAATTTTCCTGTTAATTAGCAGTCTGTGGGATTTTTCTTTTCAATCGTTTACATCCCTGCCCATTTGTAACAAAACCATAAGTCGCACATCGCGTAAAGTAGGTATTTTTTATTTGGTCATTTTTTGACGATTCCAGCTAATCTTTACTACATAGATTAGGCGAGAACGGATTGCAGCCGTGATGTGAGAAATTGATCGATATAGTTTGCGATCGCATCCCCATCCTCTTCCAGGGCAAAATGTCCGGTATCGAGTAGATGGAACTCAACGTCTTTCAAATCACGCTGGTAGGGATAAGCACCGTCAGCAGGAAAGATGTGGTCGTTTTTGCCCCAAACAATCAGGGTAGGGGGTTGATACTGGCGGAAATACTCTTGCCATTGGGGATAGAGGGGTGGATTGGTACCATAGCTATACAGCAGTGCCAGTTGAATCTCACCGTTGCCAGGTCGATCGAGGAAATGTTGATCGATAGTCCAGGTATCGGGGCTGATTTCTTCTAGATTGCGAACACCGTTGGTATATTGCCACTTCGTCGCTTCCAGAGTGACAAGATATTTGAGCTTTTCAGCATTCTCAGGCGATCGCTCTTGCCAGTATGCTTTAATTGGCTCCCAGAATTCGCGTAGACCTTCCTCGTAAGCATTACCATTTTGAACAATCAGAGATTGCACACGCTCTGAATATTTAGCGGCAATCCGATAGCCAATGGGTGCGCCATAATCCATCACATAGAGGCTGTACTTTTTGAGAGCGATCGCAGAAATGAATTTTTCCACAATCTCAGCCAAGCGATCAAACGTGTAATCAAACTCATTTATAGTTGGCATCGAACTGTTGCCTTAGCCAGGATAATCAGGTGCAACGAGATGGAATTTATCAGTCAGGGCAGGTATGAGATTACGGAACATGTGAGATGACGTTGGGAAGCCGTGCAATAGCAAAATCGTTGGATTATCACGGGAACCAGCTTCACGGTAGAAGATATCTAAACCATCGATGGAAACTGTGCGATATGTCGTCATAGGATTACTCCTTGTAAGTGATAAAAGTGACATGATGGCGTTTTACGACAGGTCGATCTATCTCACATCCTGACGACCGAAGAGGGGGAAAGGGCAAGGGGGAAAGGGCGCAAGCCCCTGTTTTTAAACATGGAGAAGGAAAAAAGATGTATTTCCAGATACGTAGTACGAGAAATACAGCGTCCTCGTATCAAGCCCCTAACTTTAGTTATGGGGTTCCCTTTCCCCAGTCCTCACTTAGCATTTTTGGGTTGGCAGACTACTAGTTTGTAGCAGGGTAAGCGCGGTTGAGTCACCATTAGTTCCACACTGCCGATTTTAAAGCGATCCCCAATGTTTAATTCTTCTTCTCTCAATCCTGTAACTGTGAAATTTTCACCAAAGATTCCTGGCGTTAACTCTGTGTCAGGCAATTCATCTCGCCAGTAGTCGTAATGCTCAAAGGGATAGACATAAACTGCTTTGTCAACTCCGCCATGAACGGTGAGATCCGCTTGGCGATCGCCATCTAAATTGAGTTCACGCACCATCACTCTCGAATTAACTGGCTCTTTGAAAATTCCAGTGCGGATGGGTTTTCCTTTCCAGGTCACTTCACGCGGCAGGCCAACATTAACAGAGATAAGCTTCATCTTTAACTCCTTTTGGATTTCAAATCTGTGCCATACCGCCATCAATAAACAACTCAATTCCGTTTACAAAGCTGCTGTCATCTGAAGCCAGAAAAACAACCGCTTTGGCAATCTCATCGGGTGTGCCGACTCGCCCTAATGGAATAGTGACAGCTTGGCTGTCCACGAATTCTTGCAACTGCTGGTCATTCAGTCCCAAATGATCGTAACCAGGAGTCGGAACCACACCAGGGCTAATGGCATTCACCCGAATCTTGCGTTCTCTGAGGTCGAGTATCCAATTCCGAGCAAATGATCTCACTGCGGCTTTGGTGGCGCTGTAAACACTGAATGCTGGCGTACCTTTTATAGAAGTAATCGAAGCATTCAGGATAATAGAAGCGCCCTCTGGCAACAGTGGCAGTGCCTTTTGTACAGTGAACAGCAAACCTTTGACATTTATGTTGAATGTTTTGTCAAAGTGTTCCTCAGTGATTGCTCCAAGTGGAGCAATTTGTCCAACGCCAGCATTAGCGAAAATGATATCGAGGTGTCCTTGCTCAAGCTTAATGGTGGCAAACAGACGATCTAGGTCTGCCAGATTAGAAACATCGCTCTGCACAGCCGTAACATTTTTACCAATGGCTTCCACAGCAGCATCCAGTTCGACTTGGCGACGACCTGTGATGTAGACATAGGCACCTTCAGCAACAAACTGTTTGG
>NZ_JACJSH010000117.1:0-9735 GCF_014698055.1 Nostoc sp. FACHB-133 | reverse complement strand
TATTGCCCTGCGTCCCTCTGAATCCCTGCAAGCTCAAATTAACACTCTGGTAGAAAAAAATCGGACGGTAGGTTTAACCGCAACAGAAGAGCAGCAATGGCTTGGGTATCAATATTTAGAGCATATTGTCAGAGCGATCGTGGGTATCTTGCAACAGCACTTCGGCACGAGACTTGAGAATATCCGCAATTTGACTGAAGGCAAGCGCTGCGGTTAATAACTGTGCCTCCAAGGGTAAATTCTCTAGCTCGGCATCCAAACAATCCCACATAGCATCAAGGGAAGAAGTTGGTGGAGATTCAGACAACTCATCTAATACATCCCAGATTGTCATATCAAATTCAAAATTCAAAATTCAAAATTCAAAATTATTCAAAGTATTTTACTTATCGAGTTAAATTACAAGTTTCTCCTCCTACTTTTTATATATCAATAATTTTTAATTTTGAATTAATAATTTTGAATTAGAGCGAAGCAAATGATGTTCCAGACCTTATTAGTTGTTTGTATAGAACCCTGCCTACTCCAGGCTTTTCATCTAAAATTTTACAGAGATTAACAATTCTTACTGCAAAGTTAAATGTTCTATCTGTAATATGCTGATGTTGATTCATTATTATAAAAGTTGCCTTTATAATAATTATCCTATCTTGTTTAGTACGTAATTACTAATAATTTTGAATTTTGAATTTGGAATTACTATTCTGGATTTAACGGGCAAGATCGCACTGGGCAGTAGCTTGAGGTAATCTCAAACATATCCTTATATTGATATAGTGAAATACCGTATTGTTTAGCAAAAGACTGCAACACCTGATCTGTATAGGTGCGGATCTTTTAGGAAGATGGAGAGGAAGTCAAACAACTAATGCTGTTGCAAAAGCTCTATTGGCTGACTCTAATAATTGTCTGTCTCGTCCTTCTTTACTTCCCCAATATTAGACCTGAATCCTTACATTTTAACTTCTACACATATAGATAATTTTTGCAGAGGCTGAAAGATTGATGCTATCGTCCAAACTTCTAGCAAATGTGATCAAACAAGCCCAACAACTGCATTTAGCTATCTGCTTTTCCATACACTTGGCGCAGAACGAGCGCAAAATCCTGAATGGCTCGTTTTCCATCTCCAGCAAAGACTGAATCGTGCATTGTTGCGATTGCTACTAGTAACTGGATTTGGGTCACGCCTTTTAACTGGGTTTCGGCTTCTCGTGTTTTGACAACAAAATAACTTTGCGCTGCGGCTATCTCTGGTTTTCAGGGGTCGCCATTCATTGCTGTTAACAAAGCGGACGCATCATGTCAAAATTGATAGCTTTGAAATTTTCCATCATTAGGTTGAAAAGCACTAAATTTTTGTAATGTGAGTTTAAAATTAAAACATTGTTAAGTAGAATCTCGTAATTTTTAAGTAATCAACTAAATTTCTATCTGTATTACTAAAGAGAGATGTTAAAATATTTTTTAAACTCATAATAAATATACAAACGTAAGAAAAGTTTATCTCCATGCTGATGTAAAAATGATAATCGCAGGCATTACCATTCCCGATAGCAAAATCGCTCGTGAAGTGACAGAATTGATCAAAGATACTGAATCTGAACTGCTATTTCATCACTCGACTCGCGTGTATTTGTTTGGTGCCCTTGCTGGAATACGCAAAGGGCTAAAGTTTGATCCCGAATTGCTGTATATTGGTGCAATGTTTCACGACATCGGACTAACCCAGGCATACCGTCACTCGATGGAAAGATTCGAGGTCGATGGGGCAAATGCGGCACGGGACTTTATGCGTCGCCACCAAATTCCACAAGACTCGATCGACTTGGTTTGGGATGCGATCGCGCTGCACACGACACCAGGAATTCCCCAACACAAAAAGCCAGAAGTTGCCCTGGTGACAGCTGGGGTGGAGATGGATGTTGTAGGTCTCGGCTTTTCGGAGTTTACACCTGAACAACGTGAACAAGTAATCGCCATGCACCCGCGTGGTAACCACTTTAAGGAAAACATCATTCAGGCTTTTGCTGATGGAATGAAACATCGACCTGAAACCACGTTTGGCACACTTAATGCTGATATTCTTGAGCGGATGGACCCAACTTACAAGCGAGTAAACTTTTGCAGCGTCATCCTCGAATCCAATTGGCAAGACTGAACCCTCTATATCTGAATGGTACTAAGAAAAGCTCTAAGCTATCGTCCATCGTTGCGGCAAGCTTATCCTTTAAGTCACACATTGTTCTGCGATCGCTCAATTTAGACCACTCAAGTTAGTTGAGTTAAAACGCGACTTAATCATTCGGAATCGAGGAAAGTAACAGCAAGTGAGCCGGCAGTTGTTAGACTTGATATGCTTTAGGTGATCTGCGTCATGAAATAATTCTGGATTGTCCTGCTCAGGCACATAAAGTTGAGTGATATCGGTGCAATGGGTGCGTCTTACTCGTCTTCCAGTGTGGTCAGGTTCTCTTCATTGGTATCGACGATAAAGACGGCTAGCAAGCGCAGGGGTTGAGTATCACTGGCATTTGCGCTCTTGAGATGATGATCGCCAGGTAGTTCAAAAAAGTTCTCACCAGCGTGATACACCTGCTCTGGATGATCATTGATTTTGCTACGAATTGCACCTTCCAGAACTGTTGCATAGATAAAAGCCGAGGCTGCATGGGTATGTGCAGGTGTTGAGCCACCTGGCGGATATTCGACCAGCAAGCCTTTCACACTCTTTCCTGACACATTGGGAAGGGCGTGTTCAAAAACCAGCGTTACCTTAGACGTATCAGCAGATAAATCATTGGCTGAAGCTGCAAATACGGGTAGAGTTGCGAATATGGAGAGCGCTATAAATATGGAGAGAGTGATGAATGCAACTCGCGAGAAAAATCTAGTAAACACTTCCGTTCTCCTTGCGTGAATACAAACTGGTGGATATAAATCCGCCTGATTTGCCCTCATGCTGAATCAAGCAGATCGCGGATTAGACAGGTGTAGGCTGAGTTGAGCGGGAGCAAAATTCAGCAGTTGCCGGATGTTGGGCTTTGTGTCCTCAACTCAACCTATGTCAGTATTGAATTCTCATTGCTGATCTTTAACAGTTACCGATTATCAGTTTCATCCTCCGGGAGAAATACCATACCGTTTGGTGGAAAGCATTGGTGTCAGTAAAACCTCACTGTTCATTGGCGATGAAACCATGCTGCTCTGGCAGGTGGCAGGTTTGCCTTTACCCAAGAGCTACGGTGGTGTCAACCACCCATTCCAATGATCGCGGCTGAAAATTCAGTTCGCGTTTTGCTTTGGCATTCGATGCACCTCGCATCTGAGTTTGGTAGTAAACAAAGTCCGCGCCACCCTCCATTTTCAGAGCATCTTCAACTGATACCTGTGGTGGTGGGGGAGCATTCAGTGATCGCGCAAAGGCAGGGAGCCATTCGCGCACTGCTAAAGGCTGATCATCGACAATCAAATAAACCCCAGGATTGCCCTGCTCTACTGCTGCAACGGTGGCGATCGCTGCATCCTCAATGTGTATCCACGACCAGACACCATCACCATTGCCCACAATGGGAAACTGTTGCTGCCGCACCTGTTGCCCGACATCGCCATCTGCGTTGAACCAAGTGCCGGGGCCGTAGAAGAAACCATAGCGTAAAGCGATTCCTTCCAGATCAGGCGTTTGCAGTAAAAGACGTTCAGTCTCAATGACGAGGCGAACATCTGTGGCAACGGCGGGGGGGGCATCAACCGATAACGGGGTTTCCTCATCTGCCAATCCAACACCGGGGATTCCCCAGAAGGCCATCGACTGTTTCAGAAAACGGCGCACCCCTGCTGCCTTTGCTGCCGCCAGCACATTGCCACCACCTTCCGACCGAATCCGCATATTTAAAGCCTCTGTCGCATTCATGGATTCGCGGGTGTAAGTTCTGGGCAGAGCGGTGAGTTGTTCAATCACAACTTCAGGTTGAGCGTGGGCGATCGCAGCTTTAACTGCATCTGCGTCGAATACATCTGCGAGCGCTGGTTCGATTCCCTGTGCCGCTAATGATTGCGCTCTTTCTTGGGTGCGGGTCAGCGCGACAACATTGTGTCCTCTGGCAAGTAATTGGTTGAGCGTTGGGCGACCGATTGCGCCTGTTCCTCCGGCAACAAAAACCTTCATCTGTAAATCCTCCAAAACTTGTTGACTAGTACGGCACTACATTGCGTTAATAGCGGAAGTGGTAGAGGGGATGAGATAGTAGCTCCTCTACTTCAATACCCATTTCCGAATGGCACTAAGAAAAGGGAAAATCGTTGAGGCAGCTCTTGTGCAGAGGAGCGGAGGGGCAGGGGAGAAAGAAGAAGGAAGAAGCATACGGACAGAAAACTTGAGGCATACGGAAAGAAGCAAGAGAAATTCTCCTCTGCCCCTCTGCACCCCTGCTCCTCTGCAATCCTTACGCCGCCTACCCTTCAGCTTAACTTAGTGCCATTCACCCATTTCCTTGTCGTGAACTTCGCTTCTTTCCTTAAGCGATTAATTTTGTCACTGTAAGGATAAAATGAGCAACTTTGAAAGCATAAAGCAAGCAATTTGCTCAACTTATGCTTTCAGTGACAACACCAAACTCGGCTACAACACAAAATAATATACCCTTATCTTTTATCCGACATCAACTACG
The DNA here is from genome assembly GCF_014698055.1 of Nostoc sp. FACHB-133. Taxonomy (NCBI): domain Bacteria; kingdom Bacillati; phylum Cyanobacteriota; class Cyanophyceae; order Nostocales; family Nostocaceae; genus Nostoc; species Nostoc sp. FACHB-133. The sequence continues at coordinate 5,065 of NZ_JACJSH010000117.1, read as the reverse complement.
ATAAAAACTACTTTTCCCCAGACACAACACTTTCACCAATATGCGATCGCTGACTGAGCATATTGGCAACGAAAAAGAAACTATTGCGCTGCCGATGAATTTTGGTTATCCCTGGTATCGCTTGTAATGCCTAAGTCAAGCAATACACAGGTGAAGTGCTAACTTTTAATTATAATTAGCCGTAACTTATTATAAGCACAATGCAACTATAGCTTTGACTTGGTGCAAAAATAGTTTACAAAAGCTGCTCAGGCGGTTGCCATAATATTGGTTCAGCGAAGAGACAGAGGCAGAGGTATTGCTGCCAATATTGCATTCGGGAAAACTTTTCTCCCTGAAGCGGTTCCTGTCCCTCAATTTCTAAGATTCGGATCATGGATAATTACAACCGCCTTGATGCAGAACCGTCTGGGAATACAAATTGCCTGCTTTAATTACAAAAATCATCAACGCGGATATCCCGCCAGACATCAGACACTTGCCAGCCGGAATTGCCCACAGATTGTACTGGAGGATTATCAAGCAATGGAACATAGTCAGGAACTCTAGGCTCTGAAATCGCTACTGGTTTCTCCTCAACCTCAACCACAGGGGCTGGAGAATTGACAGTATTAGCTTTTTGAAGTTGGTCTTCTGCTTCTTCGATTAACTTCATCTGTCTCAGGGTGAGCTTGTCGGATTTTTTGATGATTTTCTTAATATCTGTATCATTAGAAGTTTTCATTGGCTGTTCCCTTGAAGGCATTGGCTTAAAATTTGAATGAGTAAATTTGGGAGAAGATGAGTATTAATAATTGCACGGAATTAATAAGGTACACCAAAACTATGGAAAATACGAGTCTCTTGCTGAAGAATTTATTAATTGTGTACAAATCTGTTTTCGGGTAGATGCCTCAGGATAATCTGTTGCACAGATGCAAGTATTAAGCGTAGGCGTAGCTCGCCGCAGGCATCGCTTCTTTCCTTATAACTGTACTTCAAAATTGTTTTGCGGTTTTGACTCCTAATGAGCAGATAATAGATGGTTGAGAGTTCTCGCTCATTAGGAACAGGGTTGAGAAACTTATCAGGTCAATGTTTGGAGTTGTCAACCTGTTCAGAAAGCGTCAATAAAAAGGCGAGGTTAGTTGCTGTTTTAAGCGCGTGGCGTGCGTTGGCGGGTATAAAAGCAAAGACTCCAGATTCTAGAACAATCTCTTGATCTTCCAGTGTCAGCACGCCTTGTCCTTCAATTACATTCACAGTCGCATTGCGAGGATTGGTATGTTCTGCAATGGTCGATTCTGCCGCCAGAGACATCAGCGTATAGCGGCAGTTTTCATCTTCTAGCAGAACCTTACTTTTAGCTCCATGCTGGGGATACTCAATGATGTCCGCCCAACGAATTTTGTTTATCTTCAATGAGAGTATGCTTGTAGTCATGAGATGATTCCTTTGTTGCAGAGAGATTAATTTGAGCGACAATGACACTTATAGATTAGACTTCTTTCAGAAGTGGGGAAGGGGGAAAGAGAAAATGAATAAGAAAAAACCTTTCTCCTTTTACATGAACCCTTTTCCCACAAGAGTGTCTGTATTGAATTATGGAAAGACAATTTTGGCGATTGGCGCATGACCTAAGAAAATATAGGCAGCCGATTTCAGCACACTTTCAGAATAGATAATCTTTTGAATGTCCAGGCTGGGCGCTCGTTTGCAAGTATGTAGCGTAGGCGTAGCTCGCCGCAGGCATTGCTTCCAGCAGGCGGTTACGCCATCGCAAAAAAAGTGAGGCTATCCTACCTGAACTTCCTCCTCAGTTTGAACCGGGAGCTAAAGCCGCTTTTAGATTTGCTTCCTCGACCTCCGCAAAATTCCTTATTCGTTTCCTTATTTTTTACTAGAACATAAAACATCGAATACTTCTTGTATCTTGCTAGGTAAATAAGTTCAATTTCATCTACCACTTTTGAATGTTTTATCAGAAGAAGAAAATCTTATTTACTTACTCAATGGCAGAAGTTTTTGATGGTCGTTCTCGTCCAACATAGGGAGTTTCAGTCAGAAATTATTTCCATTGTTTCCTCAATCCATTGGCTACAGTGTACACACAAGTCTTGAAATCCCACTTAAAAATTAGTTTCGTTGCCCTAATCCGCCACTTTTGAAAAGCTGGCTAGCAAATATTTACATAAAACTTACACTAGCAACTAACACCACAGCCAGACGAAAAAAGTTGTTGGTTTAACTATAACAGGACTTACAACCAAACAACCCGATCTTCCCTATTTCAATATGGTAGTTAAAAGAGGAGTTAAACAAGAAAGTACTAATAAGCTTATCCTTGTCTGCGATGATGTTGTAGACAACTGCTTTTTCTTCCAAACTCTTTTAGAAATGGAGGGTTATGAAGTTGAAATTGTAGAGTCTGGAGCGGCAGCACTAGTTTTCCTTGAATCCAAAATACCTGATCTACTTCTACTAGATGTGATGATGCCAGAAATGGATGGGTACGAAGTCGCTCGGCGCATTCAAAACAACCCAATTTTACAAATTCTAACTATTTTGTTAATTACGGCAAACGAAGAGGCGTTTTTTAGAGAAGAGCCTGATGTCAATGTGGCTGGAGTTATCCGAAAGCCCGTTGACCCGGATGCATTAATAAAATACGTCCAAGCAGCTCTACAGCTTGGGCATCATTTAGACGATTGAAGTTGAAAGTGCCTAGGGGAAGGAGACGAGCTTTATCGTTAAGTTGCCTAAACTTCCCTATTAAGGTAGGGGAAACGCACCTTATTTCTTAACAAAAACTAATAAGAATCTCAAAATTATCTAGATAATCACAATACCTGATGATTTGATAAATAAAATAAATCAACAGTGACCAAAATTATAAATTAGCTTATTTCCAACCAAGTAACTCTTTATTAGTACTAAAAAACTTCCTGATTAGGCACAAAAAAAGAATTACTCCTTGAAAGGAAGTAAAATTTTTCACTGGAATATTAAACTGAACCGTTTATAATTCAGTTTAGGCTAAGGATAAAACCCTTTCTAAATAATTGTTATCCAACCCAGCGAGAAACTGTTTATTTTTTATTCCACGTTTAACACGCTTCTCTTGAGTTAGGAGATTGACTGCAATTTGCCGTAATATTGTGAAATTCTGCGGAGCATTATCTTTCCTAATTCGACAATCATCTTCTTTTAAAGCTACATCCAATACCCAATGTAATGAATTTTCAATTCCCCAATGACTGCGAATAGAATTACCAAACTGTTTAGCATTTGACTCAAGACTACTGATAAAATAACGAATTTCAACCGTTGTTTCACCATTTAATGAACGGACAGATTCTACCATTCCAACACTGTTTAAGTTTGACCAAATTGAATCTGAGTTAAGCCAAGATTCAATTTGAGATAACATTACGTAATTGCGGATTTCATGACGACCATGCCCTGTTTCTTCTGTTTTATACGTGCTATGTGCAATCCCTTCAAAACCTGTGGCTATCCCTGAAGCGAATAGCTTTTCAACTTCATCATAAAGGTTGCCTTGGTTCTTCTTTAATGCAATTACATAATCTGCATTTTGCTGTGTTATGAGCTTTACAATTTCTTTCTGGCAACCAATTGCATCAATTGTCACAATACATCCAGATAGTTCTAATACCTTTAATAGTTCTGGAATAGCTGTAATTTCATTCGATTTCTCATCTACTTTTACTTGTCCCAGAACTAATTTATTTGTAGTTGCCCAGGCGCTTACCATTATAATTGCACTTTGGTCACTCTTCTTATCATAAGAACCACGTAATGTTTTCCCATCAAGCGCAACGACTTCACCATTAGTCATTTTCTGTATTGATTTCATCCAATTCAGGAAACATGACTGAAACTCTTGAGGATTTATTTGTGCAAATACCCGCGCGAATGTATCGTGGGATGGAATCCCATTTGGTAATTCTAAAAATGTTTTCAACCATTCATACTTCCCACAACCATAAGTCTCGATTCCTACCCATCCATCTGCTCCACAAATCACTGCACATACAGCAATGGTCATAATATCGATTAAATTGTGCCGTTTAGTACGGTCTATTCGTGGGTCTTCTATCATTCCAAAATGGTCAGCAATTGTGATTTTCGGCTTAAGCTTCATGGAGAGGAGCAGGGAAAAGGTAATTCTTCTTTAGAGCTTTTATGAGAATATCACGTTCGATAAAAAGCAACCGACTGTTACCTCTAAATATCCGCATCATAATGATTATCATTTTTGGAGGATATATGTTTGATTTTATGAAAGTACTATGGGGTACAGCTTTTGTGCATTCTCCTTTTATATATACTCATCAATATTTAGATGCGTTTGCCCTGGCACCACTGAGGTTAGCTCCTCTCAGATTTCCCTTTCTTAAATAAACTTAATTTGATGCTAAAAGAAAAATTTGAAGAACTTATGAGGTGGTTTTGTTTTCCTCACAACTTTCTCAAATTTGTTACCTAACCTAAAAGATATCTTGTAAGCGGCGGTCAGTTATGGCTACTATGAATCAAATCAAAACAAGATTCCGAAATTGTGCTGAAGCAGGTCAACAACTAGCGAACAAACTGACAGATTACGCCCAATATGGTTCGGTTAAGCTCAAAAACAGGTAGACTGAGGGCTGTCACCTAAGTGTACTTACGTCATATCATTGAAGTGACCTGGTGCTTTTCCTCCTGGAATCTGGCACACAGGATCAGTTTCTTGGTTGAACTGAGACTGTCTGCTGTTAAGCCTGCTCAAATGATCGCTCAACTCCTGCTTAGTTCAGTGTTGTTGAAAGGAGCATTGAACTCCCATACAATTTATGTCTCCTGAGTCACCCGTCCCCAAGGATACATCCGACTCACTCCCCGTCAAACCAGACTCGGAGCCAAATCAGCCATCCCAAACCAATGCTCCTTTTCCAGTGGTGGGAATTGCCGCTTCTGCTGGGGGGCTAGAGGCATTTACGGAACTGATCCGCCATTTGCCAACGGATACGGGCATGGCGTTTGTGCTAATTCAGCATTTGTCTCCTGATCATGAAAGCCTGCT
>NZ_JACJSH010000116.1:0-9923 GCF_014698055.1 Nostoc sp. FACHB-133 | reverse complement strand
CTATTAAATTTAGGAAGCTATGAAGAAGCGATCGTTTCTTACGACCAAGCACTGAAATATAAACCTGATTTCCATGAGGCTTGGAACAATCGGGGCAATGCACTATTAAATTTAGGAAGCTATGAAGAAGCGATCGTTTCTTACGACCAAGCACTGAAATATAAACCTGATTTCCATGAAGCTTGGAACAATCGGGGCAATGCACTATTAAATTTAGGAAGCTATGAAGAAGCGATCGTTTCTTACGACCAAGCACTGAAATATAAACCTGATTTCCATGAAGCTTGGAACAATCGGGGCAATGCACTATTAAATTTAGGAAGCTATGAAGAAGCGATCGTTTCTTACGATCAAGCACTGAAATATAAACCTGATTTCCATGAAGCTTGGAACAATCGGGGCAATGCGCTATTAAATTTAGGAAGCTATGAAGAAGCAATTGCATCCTATGACAAGGTAGTGGAAATGAAACCAGACTACCACTATGCCTGGGAGCATCGAGGCTATGCTTTATATCACTTAGGTTGTTACTCTGAAGCCGTCTCCAGTTTTGACAACGTGCTGGAAATTCAACCTGATCACTACCAATGCTGGAACAACCGAGGCTATTTATTGCTTAAAAAATACTCTTGTGAAGGAATGAGTCCTGTTTCTGAAAAAGCACTAGAAATTGGGTTTATCTTCCAAGATTTTTTTAACAAAAAAAATCATCTACTATCTGAATTAGAACACTGCGAAGAAGCTTTTAACAATTTTGACAAAGTTCTTGAAATTAAACCAGATTTTGAATTAGCCTGGACAAACAGAAGTTTTGCACTTTATTACTTAGGTCGATATGAAGAGGCTATAGAAAGTTGCAACAAAGCCCTTGAATTTCGATATGACGATTACGTTGCATGGTCTAATAAAGGCTTTGTGTTAATGAAGTTAGAGCGCTATGAAGAAGCTATTGCCAGTTTTGATAAAGTTATAGAGATTAAACTTGATAATCATACCGCTTGGTACAACAAGGCTTGCTGTTATGCTTCACAGAATAATGTCGAATTAGTATTTGAAAATCTACAACAGGCTATCAACCTAAATCCCGATCAATATCGTGAGATAGCAAAAACTGACTCAGATTTTGATGGTATTCGGGAGGATGAGCGCTTTAAAGCTTTAATTCAATAAAAGATGTAGCAATAGTTTTAAGCCTTTGAAATTTTAAATAGTTTAAATTAAAAGCGATCGCACATAAATTACTAAATATAAACTGATGTAGCGATCGCCTTCTCTGACTATGTAGCAATCTGTGGTACTGACACCTTCACCAGCACTTTTTTGCTAAAAGACAGACCATTTTCATTTTTGTCAATGATAATCGTGTCTCCAGAGATAAAAGTATTCTCCAATAACTTGGTGGCGAGGGGGTTTTCTACTTCTCGCTGAATTGCGCGTTTGAGTGGACGCGCACCATAAACTGGGTCATAGCCTGATTCCACAAGGTGATCGCAAGCTGCTTGGGATATCTCAAAGAAGATTTTTTGCTCGCGCAGGAGATTTTCTACCCGCTTGAGTTGAATACGGATGATCTGCCGCATTTCCGTGCGATTTAGGGTATGGAAGAGAATAATATCATCGACGCGGTTGAGAAATTCTGGGCGGAAATGCGATCGCAAACCTTCCATTACCCGCTTCCGCATTGTTTCATACTGAGAATCACCCGATACATCCAAAATATGTTCGCTACCAATGTTACTGGTCATCACAATAACGCTGTTACGAAAATCTACCGTTCTCCCTTGAGAGTCAGTAATTCTTCCATCATCTAACACCTGCAACAAAATATTGAACACATCGGGGTGCGCTTTTTCCACTTCATCCAGCAGCACCACTGAGTAGGGACGGCGGCGAACCGCCTCGGAAAGCTGACCGCCTTCTTCATAACCTACGTATCCTGGAGGCGCACCTACTAACCGAGAAACTGAGTGTTTTTCCATATACTCAGACATATCCAAGCGCACCAAGGCATCATCAGAATCAAAGAGAAACTGAGCTAAAGCACGGGCAAGTTCGGTTTTGCCCACTCCTGTGGGGCCCATGAACAAAAATGAACCAATGGGGCGCGAGGGGTCTTTCATCCCCGCACGGGCGCGGCGAATGGCTGCTGCTACGGCTTCTACAGCCTCTTCTTGCCCAATGACTCGTTGATGTAAATGACTTTCTAGTTGCAGCAATTTTTGCCGTTCTGATTCCAATAAGCGATTGACAGGAATTCCTGTCCATTTGGCGACGATTTCGGCAATATCGGCTTCGGTGACTTGTTCCCGCAGCAATGTCGAACCTTGGTTTTGAATTTCTAAAAGGCTCGCTTCTTTGGCTTCGCGCTCGTGCTGTACTCCTTCCAATTTCCCATACTTCAGTTGGGCAGCTTTATTTAGGTCATAAGCACGTTCCGCCTGTTCAATTTGCACTCGCAGCGCATCTTCTTCTTTCTTTAAAGCGCTGATCGCCTCCAATATCTGCTTTTCACCTTGCCATTGCTCGTTAAATACTTGCTGTTTTTCAGTTAAATTGGCGATTTCTTGCTCAATGCGCTCTAAACGTTCTTTAGTTTGGGGAGTACCCTTTTCTTCGCCAGCTAATGACAGCTTTTCCATTTCTAACTGCATGAGGCGGCGATCAATAGTTTCCAATTCTGCTGGTTTGGAGGTAATCTCCATTTTCAACTGTGCTGCGGCTTCATCCACCAAATCGATAGCTTTATCTGGCAAAAAGCGATCGCTAATATAACGTGCTGACAGTGTTGCTGCTGCTACCAAAGCCGAATCAGAAATTTTGACATTGTGATGCACTTCGTAGCGTTCTTTCAACCCCCGCAGAATGGAAATAGTATTTTCCACACTTGGCTGATCGACAAATACTTGCTGAAAGCGGCGTTCTAGGGCAGCATCTTTCTCAATGTGTTTGCGGAACTCGTCGAGGGTAGTTGCGCCAATACAACGCAGTTCTCCCCGCGCCAGCATTGGTTTGAGCAGATTTCCGGCATCCATTGCCCCTTGTTGGCTGGAACCTGTACCGACTACGGTATGTAGTTCGTCGATAAACAGGACAATTTGACCGTTAGAGTCCATAACTTCTTTGAGGACAGCTTTCAGGCGTTCTTCAAATTCTCCTCGCAATTTTGCCCCAGCAATTAAACTACCGATGTCTAAAGAGATCAGTTGGCGGTTTTTCAGAGATTCGGGAACGTCACCGTTTACCATCCGTTGTGCTAAAGCTTCTGCGATCGCAGTTTTACCTACCCCAGGTTCACCAATCAATACGGGGTTATTCTTGCTGCGACGAGACAATACTTGAATCACCCGCCGAATTTCGTCATCTCGCCCAATTACCGGGTCGAGTTTTCCAGCTTTTGCCTGTTCTGTCAAATCTCTACCAAATTTTTGTAACGCTTCATAGCGCGATTCTGGCGTTTGATCTGTTACCTTTTGGCTACCGCGAACGGCTTTGATAGTAGCTTCTAGTTTAGCTGCGTCCACACTAAAGCTTTTGAGGATCTTTCGTCCAATGCGATCGTCTTCAGCAAAAGCCAAAAGTATATGTTCTACGGAAATGTAGGAGTCTTTCATCCTGACTCTAGCTTCCTCGGCTTTATCTAGTAAAACATCTAAACTACGGCTAAGATAAAGCTGATCGCTTTTACCAACTTTGGGCTGACGTTGGATAAAGGCTTCTAGCTGCTGTTGAAAGCGGATTGGATCGACCTCAGATCGAGCCAGGATACGTATTGCTAGACTAGTGGGTTCTTCTAACAGAGCAATAATTAAATGTTCAACATCTAATTGCTGTTGTTGATAAGCACGGACTATATCCTGAGATTTAACAATTGCTTCCCAGGCTTTATCAGTAAATTTATTCGGATCTGTAGGTTGCATCTTTATAATTTTGGAATTTTGATTTTTAGTTTAGGAATTGGAAATTGGGAATTGGGAATTGGGAATTGGGAATTGAGTATAGTTAGTTATTCTCCTTGTCCCCTTGTCCCCTTGTCCCCCTGCCCCCTTGCTTCTTCCCCAGTCCCCAGTCCCTAATTATCCAAACATTCTCAGCGTATATCCGCGTGTATATCCGGTGGCAATTTAGGATTGGTAATTTGGTGATAGTTTAATCTACTACCTATTTTCTAATTTAAAACGAAAACACTCTTCTGAGCGGACTTTGCCAGATGGTGTTATTGGATCGATGCCTACGACGGCTACGCCTACGCTCTTAGGAATACGGATACACTAATAGGATTTACGCAGAGGATATCCCCTAACCCGCCTAAAAAGCGGTCGCTCTTAAGCTAAACTTGCTGCCCAGATACCCGACTTCTTCAAGAAGTCGGGGATCTAAATCCAGCTTAAGTAAGTGAAATTCCACCCTAGCGATAATTTATTTTTTGGGAAATCCCTTATATGAATTACTGAGTCACAAGTTGCTCTTGTGATTCCTGTTTGGCTGCTGAACCTTGAGATCCTAGTTGAATCAGTTCAATTTTATACCCATCTGGATCTTCCACAAAAGCAATTACTGTCGAACCATGTTTCATCGGCCCTGGTTCGCGCACGACTTTACCGCCCTGATTGCGGATTTCTTCACAGGTAGCGTAAATATCATCAACTCCAAGGGCAATGTGACCGTAAGCATTACCCAATTCGTACTTTTCCACACCCCAGTTGTAAGTTAGTTCGATCACTGCGTTGTCGCTTTCGTCACCATAGCCCACAAAAGCCAGGGTAAATTCTCCCCCTGGATAATCTTTTCGGCGCAGTAATTTCATACCCAAAAGTTCACAGTAAAATTTCAACGACTCTTCCAGATTTCCTACCCGTAGCATTGTATGTAGTAATCGCATATTGACCTTTTCTGTGTAATTGATTTAGTGTTATTCTCTGCAAACATTTTACCTAGCTGACAGTCTTCAGGTAGAAATGCCATCAGGGAAAAAATTAATTGAAAGAGGGAGAGGGCAATTAATTTTCCTTCTGCCTCCTGCCTCCTGCCTTCATTGATTCCCTTACCCGTTTTTGGTCTTGTTCCCTATCCATATAATGGAAATCTTCTTTAATCTCAGCCAATAAAGTCTCTTAACAGCATAAGCTAGCGATTGGGTTAGGCAACTGGACTGGGTGCGTAACACACTCGAATAAAGGATAAAGTACAGATGAGTAAATTTTTAGACACTGCCATTGAAGCGATCGCAGCCCGTGAAATTCTTGATTCACGGGGTAGACCAACAATTGAAGCCGAAGTGCATTTAGCCAATGGTGTTGTCGGGCTAGCGCAGGTTCCCAGTGGCGCTTCCACAGGCACTTTTGAGGCTCACGAACTGCGTGATGGCGATAAAAGCCGTTATGGGGGCAAAGGCGTACTCAAGGCAGTACAAAACGTCAAAGAAGCACTTGCACCAAAATTACTAGGCTTGGATGCCCTCAACCAAGAACTCCTAGACCGGACAATGATCGCCATAGATGGTTCTCCTAACAAATCCAATTTGGGCGCGAATGCGATTTTGGGGGTTTCTCTAGCAGCAGCCAAAGCAGGTGCTGAATCTCTAGATATTCCTCTATATCGCTATTTGGGTGGCCCTTTAGCGAATTTGCTCCCAGTGCCGTTGATGAACGTAATTAACGGTGGCGCACACGCATCAAACAACGTGGACTTTCAAGAGTTTATGATTGTCCCAATTGGCGCAACTTCTTTTCGGGAAGCATTGCGCTGGGGTGCAGAGGTATTTGCTACCCTCAGTCAAGTATTAGATGAGAAGGGTTTGCTTACTGGTGTAGGCGATGAAGGCGGCTTTGCCCCTAACCTAGAATCTAATCAGGTGGCTTTGGAATTGCTGGTTGCGGCCATTAAGAAAGCTGGTTACAAGCCAGGTGAAGAAGTAGCTTTGGCTTTGGATGTGGCCGCTAGCGAATTTTACAAAAATGGTCAGTATGTTTACGATGGTAAACCTCACGCCCCGGCTGAGTTTATTGATTATTTAGGACAACTTGTTGACCAATACCCAATTGTCTCAATTGAGGATGGTTTGCACGAAGAAGACTGGCAAAGTTGGCAATTGCTGACCCAGAAGTTAGGTTCGCGGGTGCAATTGGTAGGGGATGATTTGTTTGTAACGAACGCTACTCGTTTACAAAGAGGCATTCAGGAAAAAGCCGCTAACGCCATTTTGATTAAACTCAATCAAATTGGTTCTCTTACCGAAACCTTAGAAACGATTGATTTGGCAACACGTAACAGCATCCGTTCAGTAATTAGCCATCGTTCTGGTGAAACCGAAGACACAACGATCGCTGATTTAGCTGTAGCAACCCGTGCCGGTCAAATCAAAACAGGTTCCCTCTGTCGCAGCGAACGGGTAGCAAAATATAATCGCTTGCTGCGAATTGAAGATGAACTAGGCGATCGCGCCGTTTATGCTGGTGCTGTGGGTTTAGGACCGAAGTAGGGCTGGGGACTGGGGACTGGGGACTGGGGGCTGGGGACTGGGGACTGGGGAAGAAGTAAGGGGACAAGGGGACAAGGGGACAAGGGGACAAGGGGACAAGGAGAGAATAACTATACCCAATTCCCGATTCCCAATTCCCCATTCCCCATTCCCAATTAAGGATAAAACCCCAACTTGGGCAACCCCAAAGTTTCATCCCAGCCCATCATTAGGTTTAGACATTGAATCGCTTGACCCGCTTGCCCTTTAATTAGATTGTCAATTGCCGACATGACAATCACCCGACCTGTGCGCGAGTCAACTTCTACGCCGATGTAACAAAGATTGCTGCCGTTAGCCCACTTGGTTTGGGGGTAAATGCCGCTACCGCAGACTTTTACCCAAGGAGAGTTGCGGTAGAAGGCTGAGAAGATTGTGATTAAGTCATCTCGCACTAAACCGGGATCGCTCATTTTGGCATATACCGTTGCCAAAATCCCGCGTACCATTGGGACAAGATGCGGTGTAAATTGGATCATCAGTTCGTGACCAGCTAAGTCACTGCAAATTTGCTCAATTTCTGGGGTATGACGGTGACGGCCGATATTGAAAGCTGCGATGGAATTATCTGCTTCAGATAGTAATAAATTAGTTTGAGGTTGCCGTCCACTGCTAGATGTGCCAGCCTTGGCATCGATAATAGCTGTTTCTGGGACGATTAAGCCTTGCTTTAAGAGTGGCGAAAGTGCCAGGAGACTCGCAGTGGGATAGGAACCAGGACAGCCAATAAGTTGAGCTTCGGCAATGCGATCGCGATAAAGTTCTGGTAATCCATAAACTGCTGTAGCTGCAATGGTGCGATCGCTTCTCTCAATGCCATACCAATTTGTATAAGTTGTCAAATCCCTGAACCGATAGTCTGCACTCAGATCCAGGACTTTACATCCTTTTTCTAATAGTTTGGACGCGATTTGGCAAGCCAGACCATTTGGTAAAGACAGGAAAACTACTTCACAGCGATGAGCAATTATTTCTGGTTCTACCGCTTCTATTGATAGATTAGCGGCATGAGCCAGATGCGGGTACAAATCCCCAAAGGATTTACCGATACTACTCTCACCGCCTAAATAAACCAGTTCGACTTCTGGATGATCCATCAGTAGCCGTACTAACTGTACTCCGCCATAGCCCGACGCGCCAACAATCCCAACGGGTACGCGTCTAAATTTGCCCATGATCTGAAATCCTTATCCCATGAATAGTTAATTCGTTCTCAGCTATCAACAATATCAGCGACTAGACTCTTAGCATACAAAACACCTAAAACCCCTCTACTTTTTTCGGACGGAAAGTAAGAAGACGAGGCGAAGTTACAAAATATTCTATTTTTCCCCCTTATCTTGTTCTTTCTTGGCTGTCGCTGCACTTTGAAATCCCCATTTTGAACGGCAAAAATTTTTGCCCTGTTATCAAATCATTGCTAGTCTACTTCTCTGCCTTATAAAGGAGCTACAATCTAAAAGAAGAAATTGTAAAAAAAATTTACGTTGGTAGCTGGAAATCTTTCTGTGTCACAGCCTAATCCTACCCAAGCTTTTAAATTTGATTCGATTGATGCCGCTTTAGCAGACCTAAAAGCTGGTCGTGTAATTGTAGTGGTAGATGATGAAAATAGAGAAAATGAAGGCGACTTAATTTGTGCTGCCCAATTTGCGACACCCGACACGATTAATTTCATGGCGGTGGAAGCTAGAGGGCTGATTTGTTTGGCAATGACAGGCGATCGCTTAGACGAGCTAGACTTACCTTTGATGGTAAGCAACATTACAGACACGAACCAAACTGCCTTCACTGTTAGCATTGATGCTGGCCCAGAATTGGGTGTAACCACTGGCATCTCAGCAGAAGACCGTGCCCGGACTATCCAGGTTACTCTCAATCCAGCTACAAAACCTACCGATTTACGTCGTCCTGGTCATATTTTCCCCATTCGGGCGAAAGCTGGAGGTGTACTCAAACGCGCAGGGCATACGGAAGCGGCTGTAGACTTATCTCGACTAGCAGGACTATATCCAGCCGGGGTAATTTGTGAAATTCAAAATCCCGATGGTTCAATGGCGCGGTTGCAGCAATTATTTGAATATGCCAAACGTCACAATTTAAAAATAATTAGTATTGCGGATTTAATCAGCTATCGCCTACAGCACGATCGCCTGGTGTATCGTGAGGTAATTACCAAGCTGCCTAGTCAATTCGGCCAGTTTGAAATTTACGCCTACCGCCATACCCTGGATAATACAGAACACGTTGCAATTGTCAAAGGAGATCCAGATAACTTCAAAGATGAGCCAGTAATGGTGCGGATGCACTCGGAATGCTTAACTGGTGATGCTTTGGGTTCTTTGCGCTGCGATTGTCGGATGCAGTTAGAAGCTGCCCTGAAGATGATTGAGGCTGCTGGTCAAGGTGTAGTTGTATACCTGCGTCAAGAAGGACGGGGCATCGGCTTGATTAACAAGCTAAAAGCCTACTCGTTGCAGGATATGGGACTGGATACAGTTGAAGCAAATGAGCGTTTGGGATTTCCTGCTGACTTGCGAGACTACGGCATGGGCGCACAAATGCTGATGGATTTGGGCATCAAAAAGATTCGTTTGATTACCAATAACCCCCGTAAAATTGCTGGAGTTAAAGGTTACGGATTGGAAGTAGTCGATCGCGTGCCATTGTTAATTGAAGCAACCGACTACAATTCTTATTACCTAGCGACAAAGGCGAAAAAGCTGGGTCACATGCTGTTACAGACTTATCTGGTGACAGTAGCAATCCATTGGCAAGATGACCCGGAAGCTGTAACAGAACGTTATGAACGCTTAGAAAAACTGCGACATTTAGCGAAAAGTAATGATTTATTGTTGCAAGAAGAAGCGCGTCCGTTAGCGATCGCTATATTTGACGAGCCATCTTTGACAGTACACTTGGGTTTTGATCAAGCAAAAGTTGCTAGCTCTGATTGGTATCAACAAAGTGGCCATCCTTATATACAAGCTATCTTCCAAATTCTGGATAACCTTGCAACCTTGCCATACATCCAGAAACTAGAATTTCTGATTTCCTCTGGTTGTGATCCCTTAAGTAATTTACAAGTCCAACTGGATCGGCAGACATTCTCGGATGGTACACTACCTTCATCGATTAGCGATCGCCTAGAAAAGCAGCAAATCTATAGCTTTAGCAAATAGCCTGGTTCAATAAATTTTGTAGTGGCATGGCAAGACTAAAATGTTGCAAAAAAATTGTAGGTTGGGTGGAGGCTTTGCGTAACCCAACATTCTGATATATGTTGGGTTTCGCTCCGCTTCACCCAACCTTGTATCTTAGAAATAGTAGTAGACCGTCCCAACCTTGGTCAAGAAAGACCGCTTCGTAGCATGGGTCACTACAACAATCTCTTTGACAGAACTCG
>NZ_JACJSH010000115.1:0-10139 GCF_014698055.1 Nostoc sp. FACHB-133 | reverse complement strand
GGCTACCAGCACATATTTAGTAAATAAAGTTACTTCTTACTTAGATTTTATTTTTGCGATCGCTTGTTTTTTACTGGATCTGACAAAACCGCATTGCTCCCACATGAGCTTGTGATTGCTGAAAAAAATGCACGGCGCGAAGGTGAATTAGCTGAAGAGAGAAGACTAAGTGACCTTGCAATTGCTGAAGAGAGAAGACTAAGCGATATTGCAATTTCCGAAGAAAAGGGACGACGTGAACGTGAATTGGCTGAACAAAAAAGAAAACGCGACCTTGAAGAAGCTGAAAAAAGAGAGCAGGAATTAATAAATAATAATCAATCTTTAGAAATTCAATTAACTGAGAGAATTAATGAGCTTAAATTACTGCAACAACAGAGAGAAGATGAACGCAATAAATTAACGAATGATGCCAATAATCTAAGTATTGTAAATACTAGGCTTCAAGAGGAAATTGTTAAACTTAGCGAATCAATGAACAATTTATCAACGAGTACAGATTCAGCAGAGTTACAAAACGAACTAGAAAACATTAAATTACAATCAAAACAAAATCTAGGTAAACAAAAACAATATGAACAAAATATTGAACAATTAAACCAGCAATTAGTGATTATTCAGAAAAAACAGTTAGAGGCTAATGTAAAACATGAACAAAAAGAAAATGAAGTAGAAGAGCTTCAACAACAAATACATGAGATTAAAAATTCTCGATCTCAAGTTGAGTCTAATTTAGAGCAATTGCGAATTAATGAGGAAAATTCTCAAAAAATAGTTGCTAAATTAGAACAGCAATTAGCTAATCAAAGGTTAGTACAAAAACAACTTAAAAATCAATTAGATGTTTTAAAAAGTTCCCTATCAGAATCCCAAAAACGAGAGCAAGAATTAGAAAAACGTGCTAACCAAGCACAAGCTCAATCAGAGGCTTTAGCTGAGGAAATGGAACGTTATATAGAGGAAACTGGTAAACATCCCTTAAATGATTTTGAAGTAGCTATTAAAAAATCTTTAGAAGACAATTTTTCTGATGCCAGAGTAGAAATACAATTTGACGTTGGTTCTGGTAAACAAGGCAGTAGATTTACTGATTTTATCGTTGTGATGAATAATTGCTGTATTATTTTAGAAGCTAAATCTTATAAGGGATTAATCAAGCCTATTGATGATGTACGAAATAGTGGATGGATTTGTCAGCAAGCAGGTAGAAAACTGCATATTTTCTCGTGTTGGGGTAAAAATCCCTATCATCAATTAAAAACTTACTGTGATTCTTTAATGAAAAATAGAACTCTAGGTATTCACAACAAATTCCCAGTATATGGTGTTATTGTATTTCCAAAGGGTTCATGTATTGATAATAGTATTAAATCTAATATAGATCAATTTTACAGAGTAACAACCTTAGATAATTTAAGCAGTGCTATTCAGGAATTAGATAATCAAGCGAACTCTT
This sequence comes from Nostoc sp. FACHB-133, assembly GCF_014698055.1. Classification (NCBI taxonomy): domain Bacteria; kingdom Bacillati; phylum Cyanobacteriota; class Cyanophyceae; order Nostocales; family Nostocaceae; genus Nostoc; species Nostoc sp. FACHB-133. The sequence goes on along the minus strand of NZ_JACJSH010000115.1, from coordinate 8,683 downwards.
GGAATTAGAGCAAATTAAACTCTTAAAAAAACTTAACTACTATATATTTGGTATCAAAAATGTTTAATTATTACAATCATCAGTATTTCATAAAGTTTCTAATATTTATTGGAGTTTTGGGTTTATCAGGTTGTCCATCTAACCCTCCTAAATCCGTAGTTTCTTCACCTTCTCCTGCTATTACAAATAAACAACAAAGCTTACAAACAAGTTCTTTAACTATAGGAATTTTGAGTAAGCCCAGTTACTATGAAGAATTAACAACTTACCTACGTGAGCAATTTGGTAATAAAGTACAAATAGTTATTGATGGTGATGAATCAATTTCTTATGAAGAAGCCAGAAAAAGGATGATAAATAAGGAATGGGATATTGCCTTTACTTTATCACCAATACTTTCTCTAGCTGCCAAAAATAATGATTATCATTTTGCAGCACGAATGTTTCCAAATAATCCACCATATTACCAAGCTACATTATTCACAAAATCTACCAGTAGTATTCAATCTATCAATGATTTAAAACCGATAAATACTATTGCTTTAGGCGATTTCAATTCAGCGTCTAGCTTCTATGTACCTGCTTATGACTTATTTGGTAAAAGTCTTAGGGTAGATATGGGACATCGAGGCAAAGATATTAAAGAGTTAGTTAAAACGGGGAAGACTGACGTAGGGGCTGCGGCTTATGAAGCAGTTGAAAAAGACAAAGATTTAAAAATTATTCACTTAAGTAAAAAAATTCCTGGCGCTAATGTCTATTTATCGCCTAAACTTTCTGAATCTGACCGCCAGATAATTACAAAAGTTTTACTAAATGCACCTGAAAATATTAGAAAAGAAGCTAATTATGGTGGTGGAGATGAATCTGATTATTCACAACTGATAAAAATTTCCCAGAGAACTGAAGAGATTTTGAGATGTGCAAACTTTCAACTAAACCCAGTTAATTTCTACTGTAGTGATAGTCCCCCAGAGCCAAAACCTAGTATTTCTCCTGATACTTCGGAAATATTAGGACGAATTAATGGATGGAGTCGCCAAAATAATGAAGATGAAGCTTTCAAGTTGTCAGGAAAAGATAATAAAATTTACCAAATAATTATACCTCGAAAAGTTCTTGATCAAGTTCCTGGTGCTTCCAATCCAATTGCTTTACAAGGTAAAGAAGTCAAAATCATAAACGTTGCTCCCCAAAAAGCACAAGCAGGAATCTTTGAGCTAAAACTTACACAGCCTAATCAATTAAACATATTAGAAGATATACCAAACTCTTCTATTCAGTCAAATTATCAAGTTAAGCAAGTCGATGACGGAGATACAATCACCGTTACTGATGTATCTAATCAAGAAATCAGAGTGAGGTTTGCTTGTATAGATGCCGCAGAAATATCTCATTCGGATACAGAACAAAACAGTAATAAACCTGCTGATATAAATCAGTTTTTATGGGGCAATAAAGCTAAAGAGCGACTAAAAACATTAATACAAAAAGGTGGTAATCAAGTATTGCTAAACATAGTAGATACTGACCGCTATGGACGTAAAGTTGCTGAAGTACGTTTACCTGATGGCACTTTTGCCCAACAAGTATTAGTTAGGGAAGGATTAGCTATGGTTTATCGGCAGTACATTAAAAGCTGCCCTAGTGCTACTGATGTTGAACAAGCAGAGATTGATGCCAAACAACAACAGTTAAATATTTGGGCAGATTCGCAATTTACTCCACCTTGGGATTGGCGACGCGATAGAAAGCCAAGCTTAAAAAAGCAGGCAAAAGTTTAATATTATTTACATTTACGAATTGAGCTATATTTATCGACCTGATAGCCAAGCATTTAAACCCTCTTTACGTTGTTGATTTTTTTCGGATGGACTCATATCCCAAGCATTTTGCTTTTTAAAAGCTTGGGGATTATATATCCCTGTTTCCCAGTTACCATACATAGGATTAGGGAGGGCAATATATGCGGGGTCAATTGTTTTACTCTTGGCATTTCTATCAAATATTCCGTAACGCAGACGATTATTATTAACGTAATTGCGTCGCTCTTGATTGCTCTTGCCTGCTGTTTCATCAAAATCATTGAGGTTATCGCCTAGTAGAGCAATCACTGTATACTTTTTGCCATCAGCTTTACCATTTTCAATTGCTTCCCGCCGCCATTGCTTTGAAGTGTTTTCTTTACCATCAATAACTTTAGTAAACTCACCCTTTAATAATACTGTTGCAGAATTAGCACCTATAAAACCAACTGATTTTAAATTATTGATAGTTGCAATCTCTAAATCATTGTTTTGGTTATCTTTTTTACTACTCTTATCCCGGTTAGAAATAAAAAAGACAGTCCCACCATTATCATTAACGTAATTCACAAACTTGACTGCACCAGGGACAGCCTTAGCTTTGGCTGCTGCTACCCATTTATTCCATGTTATTGGATCAAAACTATTATTTGTATCAATAAAACCAGCTTGATAAGCACTATTATCGAGAACCGTCTCATCAACATCAACAATAACGGCTGGGTTACGTACTTTTTTAGCTTTGGCTTGGTCGAAGATAAGCTGGCCTATATTAAAGGCTTGGTAAGTAAGGGCTTGGTACTCTCCTGATTGCTGTACCCAGTTAAGTGCTAGTAGGGACTGTTCATTTAGCTGTGCATTAGTAATATCTGCTGTATCTTGTTTGAGTCCTAAAAGAAGCAAACTTGATGTAACTAATGTAGAAAATGTAATGAGCTTAAAATATGGGTCATACATTTTAGAGATTCAACCTAAGTATTTAGCTAAGTAAATATCTACTGTAAGGAGATTTATCTGTACAGTTATACACTTATAACATACTTAGAAAAAATGTCACCTAAATTTTCAAAGATCAAGTTAGTTTTAATACTGCGTGTTATAGTATACCTGTTAGTAACTCAGACTTCGATTAATTAAGAACCTGAGAACAACATTAACCAAGAGCGATCGCTATATTTATGCGGACGTAGTTCATAAGACCCGATCAAATGGGAATCCTGGCTTAGGAATCGTGCATTATTAATTTTCGCGTGTTACTAGAAAATTATTCCTTTTCCCCTTTCTGAATAAGAGGTAATAATGCTAGATTTCGATTACTTGCAATGATTCAGGGCGATTTATGAACAAAGGCGAATTAGTAGATGCTGTAGCAGCAAAGACCAACATCACAAAAAAGCAAGCTGATGAAGTCATTAGTGCTTTTTTAGGAGTTATAACCGAAGCTGTAGCCAATGGTGAAAAGGTAACGCTCATTGGTTTTGGGTCATTCGAGCGACGCGAACGCTCCGAGCGTGAAGGGCGTAATCCGAAAACCAATGAGCCAATGACAATTCCGGCGACCAAAGTACCTGCGTTTTCTGCTGGGAAACAGTTTAAAGAAAAAGTAGCGCCATAGATTAATTGCTTTGCCACTAGCAATCCAATCACTGCTTCCTCTGTAGCGTTCGCTGTTTTCAAGACGGCGTGGGGCAACGGTAGATGGAATATGAGCGTTGAATTGCAGATTAAAAAAAAGCGCGATCGCTGCATTTCTTTTGGGCATTCTGAAAAGATAGCGTTTACTCAATATTGCCATGTTTAAAGGATTTGGTCGCCCAAAGAAAAAATCAGTGCTTGAAGAGAATGAACTGACCACAGGGATTGTTCAGCATCCAGTTACGGGACTTTGGCAGACATGGATATCATTTACAGGTAATGATATTCAATGTATTACCGCCCATGCGAACCTTGATGATGCTGACCGTGTAGCGAAACAGATTGCTGATGCTTGGAGTGAGGGGAAATACAAAACTGGGGAAGAGGTAACAGCTTTTATCCAATCACTGCCTAATGATGGTGTCATAGATCCATTGCCCCAAAATATTGTGATGCAATTAAGTCAGCAGGCATTAAGCGCGAGGAAGTAAGAAAGTACGAACATCTTAAATTGAATCATCCATCCAACCGCATTCACAATCCCAATGCACTCTTGAGGTGTAGTCTCGGTCAAAGGATGCACCGCACTGGGGACACTTACCAGTAAACATTGGATGCCAATCAAGTAAATCCAGCTTTTGCTGTTGTGTCCACTGCTGTTGTGGTTGCAGTATTAATTCACTGTTATAGTAGCTTGCCCCCTCCGGTTGCCATAGCTCCTCTGCTTCGGCGTTGGGGTCAAGTCGAAAGTCCAACCAGCTCTGGCCCTCTACTCCATCAGGGTGAACGACACAGACGAGGTGGGGGTTATGTGAATAGAGGAGACAGTTATCGCACTGGAGGAAGTTTCGGCATAGTACTAGTGTACTGCTTTATCACAAGCGATCGCTTGGCTGAAATTGGGAATCCTAAAAGAAGTTTTGAGTGATTTTTAGTACAAATGGTTTTTAAATTTCGATCGAATTAAATCCTGGTGATGTGCTTCAAAAAAGATGAACTCGTTTTCATCCCAGTCGAGATGAAGGGTAAGACGAATTTTGTCAGGGTCTACTCTTTCAACGCTTTTACCCCGCCAACAGTTAGCGCCTGTTAGCTCCCAGTTGTAAGATTCGGTGTAAATCTCTGCAATTACTGCGTTTGATGCCGTATTCTCAACTGTGCTGACTGAAGTAGGAATTTTCTGCTTTTTCTCATCAACTAAAAATAATCTGTATTCAGGCGGTATCTGAGCAAGGCTGACAAAATACTTGATGATTTCTGGTACAGCTTGAGCAAGCGTGGTACGATCTTCATCCAACGTGATTAACTGCTCCTCTAATGTTGGGTATGAAAATAGGCGATCACGCACAGCAATATTGGTTTGTCTAACTCCTGAAATATTTAAGCTTTTTTGTAAGCATTGGATACTGTTTATAATTCTGTGCTGAAGATAAATTTCAATGCCAAAGTTTGAATAAAATTCTTCACCTATATTTTCAGAGGGTTGGCCTTGTTGCCGCACTTTAGTAAAGTTATACCAAGCTTGAGGATCAGACATAATCCGGTAAATCATTACCTCATCTTCAGCACTACCCTCCAGCCCGGCTATCGCCAAGTAAACTTGCTTGTTTAGTAATGAAGGGTAAGTGAATTTGTGGCGGTTAGGAGATTTCATGTGAACACAGTCCAAAAGCAACGAGGATAACCCTTCGGTAGTGAACAGATGAGGGTTATCTTGGAGGAGTAGTTGAAAAACTGGTACTGAATTATACATATATTTAATTTTAGGGCAATATGATGGAGCTAGCACATTATTTAATAGCAAGCATTGTAGTTTTTGTCTAGTTAAATATACTTAATTAATATTTTTAGAGATACATAAATTTTTGGTTTAAATCTAATTTATATTGGTTTTAAATAGTTTCAAATTCTTTATTTAGTGATAAATCGCAGGAATGCCACTACAAGGCTACTCTTGCTTAACTTTTGAAAATTCTCTACGTTAGACATGGCTATCCTTCGCAGAAGGGCTAGTGAAGGCGATCGCGCTCTTGGCGGGGAGCGATCGCTTTTAATTACGGGAATTGGGTACGTGAGTTACTAACTCCATTAAGCTGATTTCTTTGTCTGCCAATTTATTAAGAGCATTACAGAGATTGTCCAGTGCTTCACCATCTAGGCGTGGCATAGTTTCTGCTTTTCTTAGATTTGTCACTGAGTTGGGATGTACACCCAATTCAGCCGCTAGCTCTTTTGATTTTATTTTGTACCTAGCCATAACTTCTCGTAACTTCCAAATAATCAAAGCTTGATTCATAAAAACAACACCTTAACTTTACTTCTTCCGCCAGCATATCACATAATTATCAAAGTCATGTATTGATTTAAAACAATGGCATTGTGATAAATCACGGTTACACATTGACAAAACACAGTATCGCTTTTATATTGATAAGCATAAGGGTAAGGAAAGTGAACTGCCTGCACCCAGGACGCGAAAGAGTTCGCAAGTCAACCATTACAAACCAAGTCAAGCCAACATTCCAACTCGAAACATAGTCTAGAGACATGATCACCGGGGTATAGCACAAGCTCTATTGAGTAGGTAAAGAAGCCTGGAGAAGCAATCAACGGACACACAGCCATTTTGAGCAAGCCTTTTATTCAAAGCAGAAGCAATCGCCTTAGTGCAGTGGCTGGCCAATAATACTATTGAAGCCGTCGGTCGCGTGACGCACTATATCTTTTGCTTTAGTAGCTCTAACTACTGGTTAGGAGCATTAAAAATGAGGCTTCGCCAATTCTAGATTGAGAGTGTTGTGCTGAAGGCACAACAAACTTACCAATAAAAATAGGACGATCGCTCTGGTCTGCAAAACTGTGCGATCGCCTTTTTACCCATTTAAGAGGTATTTGCTAATGATTACACAAGTTTCAGCCCCTACGCCAACAAAAGATCCGCTAACCACACGCGATCGCCAAATCATTGCAACCATTGTCAATCAATCGGACTATTCAAAAGAGTGCAAGCCCGAAGATGTAGTAACTATCTGGATCAAAAGTGATGATATTGTGTGGGTAAAAATGACCCACGGCTATGCTCGATACCACAAAGAACCATTCAAACGCGCTGTTGCAGACGTTAAAGCGAGTCTTGCTGCTCCAGTAGAGTGCAATCACCAGGAAGATCAGGAATTAAAACAAGCTTCTGAGAAAATTGGCTTGTTGGGTGATTGTGACTGGCTATCGTTAAGCGTCCAATACCATTCTGATAAAGTAATCGGTCATGCAGGTTGTTATATCTCTCACAAGGCTCGAATATTAACCCCATCGACTGAATGGGACTTCACCCTGCCGAAGTGGAATATGCCTGCTGCCATCTGTCCAGACTGCGAAGGGTATGGGTGCGGTAACTGTGGGTATCGCGGGACTCGTGCAGAAGACTTGTGCGAACCAGTAGACGGCTACCGACTGACTTATGTAGGACGCACTGACCTTCAGACGGCTCACAACGTATATCTAGATGGTGAGTTTTTGGGAATTGTCTTCAAGGTCAGAAACGTTGATGAGTTATGGGAAAACGACCCCAAGACTTATTACTGGCGCTGTGGTGATGGAGTTCAATATTGGAGTGTGAAAGAGGCTATAAAGGTGCTATCCAGGGCAACTGCTCCGATTGAACTGCCGCAAGTTCGTCAGGAGTTGGTCGCGGCGTAAGTGAAATGGTGGGTTCTTATCCCTGTTTTGTCAATCTGGGGGAAGCTAATCCCTGTAAGGCTTTCGCAGCTTTAGTTTTCAGATTTTGGCTATAAATTTTAGTTACTGTTAGAAAATAAAGGTTCAAACCTTAGCTCAATCAAAGTTTCAGACTCTTGGTTCGATTATTGTTTTCCGAGAGTGACAGAATAGGGTTATACCCACCACACAAGCTTTTCTCAACCCTTGTAAAATAAAACACAGTTCGCCAGGGACAAAATGACCCAACAACCTCACCAACCTCACGACAAATTTGCCAAGGAATTTTTAGAAGAGCTACTGGCTCCTTTGGGTGAAGTGAAAATTAACAGGGAAGTAACAGATGCAACAAGATTTGTAGATGTATTATTTTTACCTTCCCCACAAGCCCAAGCGGAAAATCTAGGATTGCTGGGAAGAATTGCTCTACTCAATACAACGCTACTGGAACCATTTCGGAATCAGCCCAGCAGGACGGAAGTACGTAACTGTTTCATGAAGTTGTTCACTGTGATTGCGGATTCTCAGCGCAAAGCCAAAAGAGAAGAAACTACCATTAGCGAGGATGATTTAGCTCGTTTGTGGATTTTGACACCTAGCGCTTCAGCCTCTCTGTTAGCAGATTTAGAGGTTAAGCTAGACTTAGAAAAGTGGATGACTGGAGTTTACTTTTTTCAAAAATGTTTTAGAGGGGCGATACTAGCAATTAACGAGTTACCAGTAACTCCTGAAACGCTCTGGTTCAGGCTTTTGGGACGAGGGACAGTACAACAGCAAGCAGTAAGTGAACTGGTTGCCCTTCCACCAGAGAATCTTGTTCGCCGTAATGTTCTTGAAATGGTTTACAGGTGGCGTATCAGTGTAATGACACAAACAGATTTAACTGAAGATGACCAGGAGTTAATTATGAATTTAACAGAAGCTTATCAAGAAGCAAGAGCGCAAGCGGTACAGGAGGGAGTGGAGCAAGAACGCCGTCAGGTTGTAGAAAACTTGTTAAGATTCCGGTTTGGTTCTGTGGATGAAGAATTAGCGAGAGTGGTCGATAATTTGTTGCAGTTAGCACCAGATGACTTTGCAAGATTTTTACTGGAATTGTCTAGTTTATCTCGTGAAGATTTGCTAGCAAGATTTAATTCACATCAATAATCTGTACAGGGCAAATAATTAGTAATAAAAAGCGCTTTTGTAGTAACAAGAGCGCTATTTTATTGGCTCTGTACTTGATAAATACATCTGAAATCAACGGCTTCGCCAATAAGAGAGTGAAATCTATTGATATTAAACAATGACCTATCAAGAAAATAGTGCAGAATTACCCACTCAGGATTAAAGCTTCGCTTATTTTTTGCGAAAACTAACATTAAAGAAAGGCAGCAGCTACTATGACAGCTTTTGACTTTGATTCTGCTGAACACAAGTCATACCAAAAGACCCCAGCAGCCAAAAGTATTCCTTCACCCGCAGGCATTTGGATTGCTTACGAAAATCAACAATTAGCAGGATGGTACGAAAATAAAGAACTAGTT
>NZ_JACJSH010000114.1:0-10405 GCF_014698055.1 Nostoc sp. FACHB-133 | reverse complement strand
CCCCCAGCAACCATGTCAACTAAAGACAGCAGTTTATCAACATTTTCAGGAGTTGCTAGTTCGTTGATATATTTGAATCCCATGATTGTTACCTCGCGGTGCGTTGTTTTTTGTCGATAACTGCATCTTACGGTGACTCCACAGGTAAGCAACAGGAGCTTTTTTTGATATAGGTCAAATTTGATCTTGATCAAATTTCCTGGGCTAGATGACGGCGGCGTTGCTGATTTCGATATCTGGCGCGGATACGACTGAGGGTTTCTTGGGTTATTCCCAAATAGGAGGCAAGATGTCCTAGCTTGACGCGATCGAGGATATCAGGGTGTCTCTGAACGAGATCCTCATATCGTTCAAAAGCGGTTTGAGTTTTCATTAGAAAAGCCCATTCTGCTAACTCAATATAATAATGTTCTATCAATAATCGTCCAATCTTATTCCATGCAGGGTCGTTGTCGTAAAGATATTGCAACCCCTCATAAGTTGTCACAAAAAACTGGCAATTTGAAACTGATTTAATATTTTCTTTACTTTGTTTTCTCGAAATAAAGCTATGAGGTGAGTAAATAAAATCATCTTCAAATGCAAACCTTGACGTGATCTCCTTGTCTTCAACACAGTAAAATTGCCGAACTACCCCTTTAACCAGAAAATACAAATAGTTTGATATTTCACCTTCCTTCAGGAGTTGATAGTCTTTTGGTAACTCCTGGTACTTGAAAAATTTACGAACATTTTCCTGCTGTTGTTTACTGAGTATGACTACTCGATCTAAAACTTGAAATAGCTTTTCGTATTGATCAATTTCTTGCTGCATATGCATCATGTATGGGTGACTATAATCACTCTAAATTCTAGACAAAATTCTGACAGTACTATAGCGCTCTTCCATCGCATTAGCCAGAGAAAATTGCGGTTGGAGCATCTCTGGAATAGGATAAAATTGCACCTGGCAAACAATCCATTAATTCGAGCAACTTACTAAAACTATTGGAAGGGTTACAATTCCAGCAGAACCCAATCTTTCCTGAGATAGATGAGGATTATCTTAACTTTCATCCCTTTTAACTCTGAACTTAGAGGTGTGCGTGACAAGCACCAAATCATTGAGGAGCCGTGTGAAATTAACGTTTCATGCACGGTTTTGTAGCCGAGTCAGAGAGGTGACTTTCTGGCTTAGGCATCCACATAGTGATTGTCTCCTTTAAAGAGGATTACTCTGATTACTCGTTCATTGTTCGGTAAACGGCAACGGCTGAAGGTGACTTGCGGGTGAGATAGTTGAAGATCCAGTATTTCAATGTGGCATCCAACATCACAGGAACGGTTGCAATGAACAGGAAGATGGTATTGCGATCGCTGGGCAACCCAAAATGTTCTGCAATGCCTTCCAGTAAAACTTCCCAACCATGAGATGAATGGTAGCCAACAAACATATCGGTGAAGAGAATGATTAGAAACACCTTGGTTGCATCATTCAATCCAATAAAAACTCGATCAATTAGAGATTTAAGCGTGAACATTTGCTGGCGACTGAAATAGATCAGTGCAGTAAAGGTCACGAATGCTAACCCATCTGCCATGAGATTTTTGATACCTTCTGTACTCTCCTCGCAATAACGCTCCAGTAAGCGATTGGCTTCGGCTTTGAGTAATTGCTCTGAATCCAGGCTCTGATGGCTGTCATGCACTAATGTGTCAAATTCCAGGCTTTCCTTAAATTGAGAGAGATCGTGCAATGCCCGTTCCTTCGCTTCACCCACCAGCACGATTTGAGGAGAATGGTTGAAGTGATGGAATAATGGCTCAATTAAGAGTGATTTACCTGCAAACTGAACCATGAATGGAACGACGATGAGCAACACCAAAAACCGAATGGCTCTTATGGTCCGCTTACGAGCCGCACGCAGTTCGTAGAGAACTTCCCGTTCATAGTCGGGCATCAGCTCTTTCTTAATTTGATTTGCGGTATCGAACATGGAACCCGATCGAATTCTTTGGATTGAACCTGTTTGTTCAAAATCAGAAGAGGCTCCCTGGAAGACCGAATTGGCTTCCTGGTCTCCCTTCCAGGGGAAACCGATCGCTTCTGATTGCCGTTGAAGTTCGTATCTCGCTAAAACAGATTCAATCACGCTTAATTTCTCCAGAATCACGCCCTCGTCGCTGTCCTGACTCATTCTAGACAAGCGTTGTTCAGGCGAGGCATGAAGCAGGTTTGAAATGAGGTTACTGGTTCTAAATTCAGCCAGTCGCAAGCGGATGATTTGCAGATAGGACTCTCGTTTGTTCCGAAAGTAGCTGAATGCTGCATCGGTGTAGTTTGTATCTTTGGCAATTGCCTGACCTGCGAAATGTTTCTCTTCAATTGCTTGAATTGCCAAAGCTGCATTGTAGGCTTCCGAGAGCGATCGCAGGGGTGTTTTCACAATCCATTGGTGAATCTGCTTAAACACATTACGATGCATAGCTTTCACCTCCCGTGTTGTCTTGAGCACGATCGCTGTCCTGTGATTCGTCTGAGGGTTGCGATCGCTGCATGCGATCGACATAGTAAATTAGCGGAATCACCACCATCGTCAGGGCTGAAGAGGCTATCATCCCCGTGATAATGGTCCATCCCAAACCCGCCCAAACAGGGTCGAGCAGAATCGGAGCATTGCCCAAAATTGCCGCCAAACTGGTGAGCAAAATCGGACGAAATCGGACGGCTCCCGCTTCCAGAATGGCATGTTGTAAATCGGCTCCTTCCCGCAATCGTTGTTGGATAAATTCCAACAGGACGATCGAATTTCGGATTACCATTCCCGCTAAAGCAATAACGCCAATCAAAGATAAGGCGCTGAAGTAAGCACCATTGAGCGCAAAGGCAATTAGGATGCCAATCAGCGACAGCGGTATACTGCCCAGGATGATCAGGGGAATTTTGAAGCTATGGAATTGTCCAACCAGCAGCATGTAAATCATGGCTGTGGCAGCGGTCAAAGCCAAACCGATATCGCGGAATAGGTCTGTGGTCAATTTCCACTCTCCGTCCCACTGAATCCAATAGCCAGCAGGCAGGGGATGGCGCATAAAGTAAAACAGTTGATCGAAGATTGCGTAGATGGAGGAGCGGTTTGCCATTTCTCCAGTGACATAGACCACGGATTGCTGGTCTTTGTGAAAGATGGGCTGGTCTATGATCGCGGGCTGTTGGTTGACTAACTCGCTCAGTGGCACCAGCACCCTTGTAGACGTTGGCAGTTGAATTCGAGCCAGGTTATCCAAACTGCGGCGAAATTCTTCCGCAAAGCGCAGTTGAATTCCAATGGGGAGAATTTCACCCGGAATTTTCAGAGTCGAAACATCTGATCCCTTCAACAGCATATTCAAGGTTTGGGCAACGTCTGTGCGAGTGATGCCTGCCCGCATTGCCTTGTCTTGATCCACGGTTAACTGCATTTGTGGGATTTGGTTGCGGGTCGAGTCGTCAATATCCACGACTTCCTTTGTACCGATAAAAACCTGTCGCACCTGTTTTGACAGTTCCCGGAGTTGCACAACATCAGGACCATAAATTTCTGCCAGTACCGTCGCTCGCTGCGGAGGACCTGCTGGCTTTTCCAGGATCTTGACCACTGCTTGGTGCCGAGAGGCAACGTCTATCAGCAGAGGACGCAACTGAATCACCAGATTTTCGGTGGTGATGGATCGCGCCACCTTATCGGTGACATGAACCCGGATCTCAGCATTATGCTTTTCCCCTCGGCTGGATGTTCCTCTAAACGAGGCAGCAAAATCCACCGGAGCGAAGGTTCCCACATAGGTTTCAAAATTAATGATTTCAGGCTGTTGTTGCAAAACAGCTTCGACCTCCTGCACAATCTGGTTTGTCTGCTCCAACCCAGTTCCCGAAGGTGCATCAACTTGCACGAGAAAATCAGAATCATTACCCTTCGGTAGCACGCGCACTTTCACCGACTGGGTCAATGGAAAGGTGAGTGTAAACACCAGCAACCCCGTAACAGTCAGGATGACAAACCGACGGCGTTTGTGAGAGTCCATTAACGGCTGCATGATCGCGGAATACCAGCGGTAAATGCGTGTGGAGTGTAAATCCTGTGACTCATGGGAATGAGACAGTTTGATCATTCGCACAGCCATGTAAGGCGTGACCGTGATTGCCAGAATTAAACTCAAAATCATGGCAATAGGCACGTTAAAGGACAGCGGAGCCATGTAAGGACCCACTAATCCCGTGATGTAGCGCAATGGATAAAATGCCAACACCACTGTAAATGTGGCTAGAACCGTTGGTGCCCCAATTTCACTGACTGCCGCGATCGCCTCTTCCAGTTTTTCTTGAAAGGTTAAGTGGGGTTTCAGTTCAAACCGACGATGGATATTCTCAACCACTACCACCCCATCATCCACCAGAATCCCAATCGAGATAATCAGCGCAAACAACGCGACTTTGTTGATGGTATGCCCCGTAAGATAGCCAATGCCAATCGTGGTGCCCAAGGTGAGCGGAATTACAACCCCAACAATTAGAGCATCGCGCCACCCCAAAAACAACATCATCATCACCACGACCACCACCGTCGCCACCGTCAATTCGTGAAACAGGTTTTCTACAGTAGCTTCAGCCGTATAACCGTCATTGCGGGTGACGGCAATTCCCACGCCAGCAGGCAACTCAGGTTTGAGTTCTTCTAGCTTATGAAAGATTTGCTCTGAAACGCTAACGGCATTCGTCCCTTTCTTCTTGGCGATGCCAATGGTAATTGCGGATTGGCTGACGGAAGCATCGCTGGGTCGGTCCTTAAGGTGCGGATGGGGTGAACTCAACTCGTAGTCGGGACGGAAGTGCATCCGGGAGTAGGAGGTGCGATCGCGAAAGTCATCTCGAACCGTAGCAACATCGCGTAGATAAATGGGAGAGCGATCGCTGCTAAACCCAACAATAATTTGAGCAACATCGTCAGCAGACTCAAAGAGCGAGCCACCTTCAATGAATAAGCGAGTTTGACCATCCGACACATCTCCCGCAGGCAGTTCGCTATTGGCAGCCTGAAGCGATTGAGCAATCATGCCAGGGGATAGCTGATAACTTGCCAGCTTATCCGGGTTCAGGTCTACCGCAATCATGCGGGGCTGCCCCCCGTTGATAGACAGGACTCCTGTATCCGGAATCTTGCGTAATTCCTCCAGGATGCGTTCGCCGACGCGATGCAGTTGATTGTCGCTGTAGTCTTTTCCCGTTAAGGTCAGGGTGACGATCGGTACATCATCCGTGCGTTTAGACTGCACTTCATAGGTAACACCAGATGGCAACAGGTCTTGACTGGCAAATAATTGATTCTGCAAATTAAAAATTGATCTTTCCCAATCGGTGCCAACGCTGAATTGCACACCAATTTCGCTACCTGAATTAACCGAAGTGGAATAGATGTGGTCAATTCCTTCCAATTCCCGAATGCGCGATTCCATGATGGTTGTGACGCTCTTTTCCACCACCTCGGCAGGGGCACCCGGATAGGTAAACGTCACTGTTGCACCCGGCACATTAATCTGAGGATTTTCCTCCTTAGACACCAGCGTTACGGTTCCAATGCTGAACAGGGTCAGTGCAATAACCAGTAAAACGGTTAGTTGCGAGTTGATGAAGTAGGCGGTGATTCGACCCACCAGCCCATGAGATTTAGCACCAGAGTTATTCGACATGAGACGCTCCTTAGCTAGGTTGCTGATAATTGGACTCACTCACTTCTGACTCAGTAACTTGAGTGTTTTCGTGCAAGCCTGAGTCTGGATTGAGAATCAAGCGATCGCCCTCATTCACTCCAGCAAACACCTCGACGACATCGTCATTGATAGGATGCACCGTGACGGTTTGAAACTGGGCTTTGCCATCGATCACCTTAAACACACCAGAAACTCCCAACCGCTCAACCAGCGTATTTTTGGGAATGATCAAAGCAGTGCGATCGCTGCTCTCCAACTGCAACCGACCAAACATCCCAGAGATCAAATTAATTGTAGAAGGCAGTGCAACTTTGACTATAAAATTGCGTGCTTGCGGATCAGCAGATGGAATAATCTGGCTGACTTCTCCAGACATTTTGCGGTTCAACGCATCGATGTGTACCGTCACCGATTGCCCTAACTGCACGTTGTCAATCAGTGTTTCTGGAACTGCCACACTCAACCGTAAACGCTCCCCATTTTCCAGGGTCACCAACGGTTGGCTCAGCCCTGCGATCGCGCCAATTTCCACCTGTTTTCTCGTAATCACACCCGCAAACGGGGCGCGCACCACTCCGTAGTCTAAATTGGCGGTAATCTCCCGCGCCGTGGCTTTTGCCTGGGTCACTCGTGCCTGTGCCTGGTCTACACCAGCGGTTGCTTCTCCAACGCCAGCTTCCGCAGTTCTGATCGTTGATGCTGCCTGCGCGATCGTTGCTTCAATCTGGCGAATCCTTGCCTGCGCGATCTCAACTCGCGTATTGGCTGAATCCAGGTTTACTCGTGGAATGGCTCCTTCTGGAAAAAGCCGAGCCATCCGGCTTTGGTTCAGTTGAGCATCTGCCATCTCTGCCTGTGCTTCCAGCAGTGATGCCTGTGCTTCGCTGCGTTTTTCCCGTGCTGCATCCACCTGGGTTAGCGCACTGCGACGGTTGGCTTGGGCGGTGACAACGGCTGCCTGTGCTTCGATAATTTGGGCATCTGCTTGCTGTTGTTTTGCCCGAATGTCAGAGACATCAATAATCGCGATGATCTGTCCTTTTTCAACGGGTGTTCCTTCCTGCACCAACAGTTGTTCAACCCGTCCAGTTACGCGAGAGGTCAACTTTGTAGAATTGATCGCTTCCACGGTTCCAGTCAACGCCCGATCTTCTGGGACGGATTGCTGGTGGATAACCACCGTCTGCACCGTCAACGGATGCGTTTCAGCAGCGTCAGCAGAGTGAGTTTCGGCTTTAGTGATATGCTGCCAATACCACAAACCTACACCCAAGCAACTCACGCTGAGGATGATGCCCGTCGTAATCAACTTTGGTTTTAAGGGTTTCCCATGTGGAGAGGGAAGCGGGAGATGGATAGATGGAATTCTCATTGCAAGTTACCGGGTAAAGGATAGGGTAAAATCAGTCCGATCTTGTGAGTTAGCGATCGCACTCCGGCTTAATACACGACTTGTTCCAACAGCGTTCTAGCAGCTGCAAATCAAATTGAATATCCTGTTTGTAGGGCATATCCCAGCAGCGTTCTAGCCGTTGAAGGTTTGCTGAACTTTGATCAAATAAAGGTTGATTGAGAAAAGCCCATAGCTTTCTCCAGATATCGGTATTCATCGCTTTAAAGGAGTTAGAGAGTTGAATAAAGGGTTAGGCTTCCATCCATAAAGGGCGATTCTGATCAAAGCTCTCCGTCGATCGGTAATGCTTTTGCTGCCGTAAAAACGGTATGAGGACCATAGAAGCTTTGCCGTGCATCCGGTTCCTGGAGTACTTCCATCGTTTTTACATGGGCGCATTCATCTTCACGAATGTTGAGAAACACGTCGTAGAGATTGTCCACCTGAGGATGACGAAACGTTCCCCCGGTTGTTGTTTGCACTTCTTCAAACATGTAGAGATCGCCATCACGGTAGTACTCGATCGCCACCTGTGGAGCTGGTTGTGTTTTCAGTGCCGCTGCATGTGCGTTTAAGTAGTCGTCATACGTGTGATAAGCGTGATTTTCAATCAACTCCATCAAGTAATAAGCGTACATGGGAGACAGCATATAAAGCAGTACAACGACCCAGTAGTAAGCCACTGCAACATGCTGTGCGAGGAAGCGATCGCCCCAATAGCGACTGCCTCCTAGTGATTCCATAATCAGTAGATGATGTAATTCATTCCAGGTTTCGGCAAAGTGGACTTTCAACAAATCTGCTCTACGCCAGAAACCCAGAGTTTCATAGAGATGCAGCACCGAGAGGTAGGAGAAGTAAGGCACACGGGCAATGGTCTCCAACACATAAAACCGGGCATAAGAACGGTTGCCATAAACAACATCGACGATAAAGACGAAAAAACTGACGATCAATCGAATCAAAACTTTCATGATGTATTTCTCCAAAATCAGATACCTATCAGAGTTTTATGGCTTGCTAGTTGATTCGTGCTGCTACCAATTTCAAGTGTGGTTCTGCCACTTATTTTGTGTTTGCTTCCACCCAGTAGGGAAAGTGAGTGCGTAAACCATCTGGCTTGCCAACGCGATCAGAGAAAGGAGCATTGGCAAGTAGGCTTAATATCAAGTCGGGTGTATCATCTGCCAGCGCTTTATCATTACGTCCAGCAAATCCGTAGCCAATGGGTAATTGGGGGTTATATGTCAAAACATCAGGCAAGAGAAATTGGACAACCTGCTGTGCGTATGCTTGAGGATCAGTTGTCGTGCCTGCAAGTTGAGTCACCTTTGCCGTGAATGTAGCGAGCGCATGAAGGACAACAATCGCGGTTCCATATCGAGCAACTTTCATCTTTTATCCTCCTTACACGATTCATTGGCATAAGCAGCAGATTTAACAAGCCATTCCAGCGATCGCGGTTGAAAATTTAATTCCCGTCTTGCTTTAGCATTCAACACACCACGCATTTGAGTGCCGTAATAAATTGCATCCGCTCCCCCGATTTGTATCGCATCCTCAACAGATACCTGAGGTGGTGGTGCAGCATTCAGCCATCGAGCATAAACAGGTAGCCACTCGCGTACCTTTAAGGGCTGATTATCCGCGATTAGATAAATGCCAGGATTGCCTCGCTCTGCTGCTGATACGGTGGCGATCGCCGCATCCTCAATGTGCAACCACGACCAAACCCCCTCGCCATTGCCCACGATCGGGAATTGCTGCTGTCGTACCTGATTGGCAACATCACCATCAGGGGCAAACCAGGTGCCAGACCCGTAGAAGAAGCCGTAGCGCAGAATAATTCCTTCTAGATCAGGTTGTTCCAACAAACGGCGTTCAAGCTCTGTAACCACGCGAGCATCGGCAGCAACCGCAGGCGAACCATCAAACGCGAGGGGCGTTTCCTCGTCTGCCAATCCAGAACCGGGAACTGCCCAAAATGCGATCGACTGCCTTAGATAACGCCGTACTCCGGCTGCTTGGGCGGCAGCTAGCACATTCGCACCCCCTTCTAACCGGATGCGTGTGTTGAACTTGGTGGCAGCACTCATCGACTCGCGGGTGTAGGTTTTGGGATAGGCAGTAAGCTGCTCAATCACGACTTCGGGGTGAGCCTGGAGAATTGCGGCTTTAATGGAATCTGGGTCGAAGACATCGGCGATTGCGAAACGCAACTCCGAAGGACTCGCGGATTCCACGCCCTGTTGGGCTAGCGTTTCTGCTTTTTCTGAAGAACGGGTTAATGCAACAACATTGTGACCGTTGGCAAGTAATTGTGCGATCAACGGACGACCGATCGCTCCGGTTGCGCCTGCAACAAAAATCTTCATCAATAAATCTCCTAAAGAACGCTTTGGCTTAAACCAGTGAAGCCTTTGACATTCGTATCGATACACACCTCTAATCGCAAAATTCCTCCTCTGTTGGCTGTCTAGAGGTGTGAGAGGTGTGCCCGATTACAGCTAAACAATCTTCTAATTTGCTTTGTTAATACTCTTTTCCCGTATTGTTGCTTTTGCAGTGCTTGTAGAAATTGATGCAAATAGGTTTTGCAGGGTTCTGACTAAGCTGTTCTTATTCTTGGGCGATCGGCTAGATTAGACCAGATAAGTTTGGTAAGATAACCCTTAACTTAAGTTCGACTTAAGCAGCTGAATTCAAATCAATTCCTCAAAATCTAAGCAGATCGGTACACACTCGCTCCGGGTGATTTTAATGCCAATGCAAAAAAATAGACACCATCGAGGAGTTGTCCTGACGGCACAGGGGTGGGATCGGTTCCAAACGGCAAAAGTTCAGGCAGAGTTCAGCGAGAATGCCGGAGATCGCTTCACTCTGGAAGAACTGAGTGAGCGCATGAACTTATCTCTCAGCACGATTGTTAAAGTGTTGGGATGTACAGAACCCGTGGATAAGCAGTCGTTGGAGTTGGCATTGCGAGCCTTTAACTTAGAGTTAAGCAAAAATGATTATGCCCGACCCAAAAGTGCCCCTGACGAATCAGGAGATCACAGTGCAGCGCATCCATCCCGGATCGTCCCGGAACAATCCCAGCTTGATTGGGGCGGTGCGATCGATACTGCTCTGTTTTGTGGACGCACAGAAGAACTGGGAAAACTGAGACAGTGGGTATTGGCGGAACAATGTCGATTGGTTTTGCTGTTAGGAATTGGTGGCATTGGCAAAAGCACTCTGGCTGCTAAATTCGTGCAGCAGATTCAACCTGAGTTTGAAGTGGTG
>NZ_JACJSH010000113.1:0-10628 GCF_014698055.1 Nostoc sp. FACHB-133 | reverse complement strand
AGAGCAAATGCTCTTTTAGCCTGTTCAATACCGATGAGTGATGCTTGGAGCGATCGCTTGACCATAGGACAAAAAGCTGCTCCTTAAATCATTAACTTTAACTTTTATTAATATCTGCAATCTTCTCGCTTTTGTTGTGATATTAGCATTTTACTCCTTTAAAGTTATACAAAATCTTAGAGTATGCTCTCAAATTTTTAAATTTTTGTGTCAAACTCAAACGTTATACACTTATCTTATACATTTCAACCTTTTGGCAAGACCTAAATTCAAACACTTGTCTGTAATGCTTAAGTAGATTTTATAGAGCTACTTGCTAATCATTTGCTTGGTTTCAAATCATAGTTGCATTACATAGATATCATCCAAATATATATTTTGTATTTAGAAAGTAGCGTTGCTGAATTCAGATATGAAAATTATTTTGCGTGATTTAAAAACTCTTGTAGAGACGTTGCAATGCAACGTCTCTACACCAAGATTCATATATTTAATCAGCAACGCTTATATATTTATTTACCGAGGAACCAACAATGATGTGGATGACACTGTTATCATCAGCAGCATCGGATTTTGAGCTTGTGAATTATAATCTGCATTGAAAGGGTCAATTTTAAAACTTGAACTTTCAACCGACTTTATGGGCATCACCTTACCAGAAACCACGTGATACGTCAGGAGTTCCTGGATCTTATTAATATTTTCAAGCAATGTCTCTATAGTACCGGCTGGAAGCTTTGCGAATGCTTGATCTGTAGATGCAGAGGCGATAAATGAGTCAACCCCTTTGAGAGTATCTATGAGATTGGCAGCCTTGATTGCATCAACTAGGGTGCTAAAAGAACCAGAGGTTACGGCACGATCACTAATATCAGCCATTTATTTCACTATGGTTGCGTGTAATTTTGCTAACAATTTTTTATCATCACATCCTAGCGTTAGAAATCATGTTTGAGTCAGCGGTTGAGTAGCGTATAAATTGTATAAAATGAGCAAAAAAAATTAAATAATTAAAATAGAGCAGATTTTAGGAGTTAGAAGTTTGGAGTTAATGGAAAAATATTGTTAGCGACAATCTAAAATTTTTATCCGGTTTGTGGTATATCGCGGAATCTGTAAGAGGCTATTTATAAAGTAAATCTAAAGATGGCTAGCCAAGTATAATTGCAAAGGTAGTCACCTCCTTACTAATAAGTTTTCACCAATAATGTCAACCCGGTTGAAACTATCTCCTTAGCCAAATGGCTGTTTGAAAATATAGTTAGCGATCGCTGGAATTATGAGCCTTTTTTTAGTATGACTCATAGTCCAAAATCATCAAATGTAGAGTGGAAGAATTTCAGCCATTTAGCTTCTTGGCTGCCAGATGGTCTTGCCATGAAGCTAAAAATAGCCCAAGAATCGAATCTCATTCAGATTGCTAAAGTGTTAGAAAATCAACTATCCCAATTACAACAAGAATTGGGAGATAATTCAGACACACAATTGTAGTCACCAATGAGCTTGTAAAATGCTTACGACGGCAACTGAGCTTTTTATAAGTGGGGCTTACGCGGCGTGCCCTAAAATATTATGTTCCCATTCTGAAATAATGGCAATTGAATCACTTGGGTTTGTTTGGCGTTATCAAGGTTAGACAACGAAATCCCCAACAATCATGACACTACGATTCTCCAGTTCAATCGACTCAAACAGTCCTTTGGCTATCTCAAAAATTGTCACTTATTTTTTGTTCGCTTTGCCTCAAGCATCGCTTGATTTGCAATATTGAGCAAATCGTGAAGTTTCATACCTGGCTCTGATATAGCTATTCCAAAAGAGGCAGTGATGCTTTCGAGGATCTGATCACCATTTTTCAGTTCCATTTGAGAAAGAGCATCTTTTAGTTGCTCAACTCGTTCAATCAGGGTTGACAACGTAATATTAGGCATTACAATCACAAATTCGTCACCGCCCCATCTGCATGGAATGTCAAAGGAGCGAATAGAGTTTAACAGCAGCTTTGCTACTTCCATGAGAACAATGTTGGCAGTCAAATGCCCATAGCGTAAGTTGTAAGATTTGAAGTTATCGATATCAAAAAAAACAATGCCAAGAGATTGCCCTAACCGTTCAGCTTCCGCTAGCCTCTGATCTGTTACAGTTTCCATATAGCTACGATTGAATAGTTGAGTCATCCCATCCCGCAAATTCTCATGGGTTAGACGTTGTTTTACCGATAGATTATTCAGTCCAAAGCCTAATGTTCTAGCAATAATCTCAGTAATTTGTTGATCTTCTAGACTAATTTCTTCAAGGGCATAGATGTGTAAAATCCCAACTACTTCGCCTTGTCCAAACAATGGAAAACACAAATGTGTGCCGCTAACAGGCTGTTTTAAGTGACTGCACATAATTCCTGAGTGACGAGGCGATAAAAGGTTTAATTTTCCTCGCCGCAATGCCCAACACTCAGATAGTGAAAATATTTCTTTACTGGTTCTTTCATCTCCCCAAATACTATTTATCTGAACATAATTCTTGGAATTAGCAATTATACAAATACAACCACTCATATTAGGAAACAGCTTAGAACAGGTGAAAGCGACCACTTGATATACCTCATTTTCAGATTCGCAGGAATACAGCATCTCTGCCATATCTGAGAGATATATGAGTTCTCGCTTTTTTGCCTCTAATTTTAGTGCTTTTTCTTCTAGCTGCCGATTTAGCTCGGTGAGTGATTGCTGTGCTTCTATAGATTCTGTAATATCAATACTGATCCCACCGATGCGGTGATCGCCCGTTGCGCCATCGCTAAAGGGAAACTTAAACGATAACCAGTAGCATGGCTCATTCTTCCCAGGTACTTTTACCTCTTCAATCAGCTTTAAGGGGCGTTGAGTCTTCAAAACGACTTGATCGTTTTTTATTATCTGCCACCCTTCTTCTGGATCTGGCAAGAATTCACTATCCGTTTTCCCCAACCATTCTTGTGAATCTACCGAAAATCTAGACTGTAGTTCCTGGTTGTAGTAAAGCACTTTAGATTGCTCATCTTTGATATAGGCTCCAAAGGGGCCTTGATCTAGAAATAGCCGTTGCATTTGCTGGCTGCGTTGAAGTTCACGGGTATCTTCTTGAGATTTGGCAATCACCTCTAAAATCTGATAAGCGGTTGGTATCAGGCACACTAAGGCAGACAAAGAAATAAACGCCATGATGTCGAGTACGCCTAAGTGCAACAAGGACACTGCCGAATGTGGCTCAAAGATCGCCAAAAGGTGATGAAATCCGCAAGATAGTATGAATCCACCCGATAAGAAAAAAGCTAGCCAAAACTGATCAGGGATAGTTGTCTTAGTTTTATTAAATAAAACTGCTATTACTATGGGGATGCCAAAGTATGAAAATGCAGTAATTCCGTGAGCTATTATGAAATTCCAGTAAATAATTTCCATTGCTCACATCATATAGGTAGGGAATCTGAAATCATTTCTGAAAATCTTAATTAGTGTAGGGTGGAAACCCTGCTTATCTAATTGATGTTGTTTACAAGTAAGCTAATATCATATATCGGAATTTAATCTTGTCATCGAATCACGCATCTCTCTAAAGAATGATTTCCAGCTCATTTTTTCTTTCCTCAAAGTTATACAAAAATCCCGATATCTTCCCACTTTTTCCCCTGTTGTATCGAAATCAAACGTTATATATTCATTTTCGATTTTTCTTTACTCAAAGTTATACAAAAATCCCGATATCTTCTCACTTTTTTCCCCTGTTGCATCGAAATCAAACGTTATATATTCATTTTCGATTTTTCAACATGATGACAACATCTGAATTCAAACACTTATATAAATAATGCTTAAATACAGGCGTATAAGTTATTTAGCTGTTACTTGCTTTATTCTAGGTTTCTAGTTATGATTCCCATATCATATAAATATATTTTCTGCTCTAGAAAATTTGAGTAAGAGAAATAACTAAAACTCATCCATTTTAAAATCTGGAGTTTTATTATTTTCTATTGGCTAAATTTGGGAGTTTGCCTTAATAACAAAAAACTCCCTTTTTCCAGGTAGATGCAGTTGAAGTTTTCTCGATTTTTTGTTTTATTGATTAAAACTCGGAGATGAAAATATGAGTTTATTATCAAGTAAAATTTCTATACAGAAAATCCGCGAACAAGCGGCACTGCTTGATATTACCAATGACGCAATTATCGTCTGGACTCTAGAGCAGGAAATCTTATTTTGGAACCAAGGCGCAGAGCGATTGTACGGCTTTCCGGCACTAGAAGCTATCGGAAAGAATGCCCATAAACTTTTTCACCAAGAAATTTCACCAGAATGGCTCGCAGCTAAAATAACCGTGTTCGAGAGTGGTTCGTGGCAGGGAGACTTGCGTAAATTGACGAAATTAGGCAAGGAAGTGATTGTGGCTAGTCGCTGGACACTGATGCTTGATGAAGCGGTGCAAGCCAAATTGATCTTCACTGTTAACACAGACATCACTGAGAAAAAACAACTAGAAGCCCAATTTCTCCATATCCAGCGATTAGAGAGCCTTGGCACGTTAGCGAGTGGTATAGCCCACGATGTCAACAACATCCTAACGTCGATTTGCTTATCATCGGAAATGTTGGGACTCCAACTTTCTCCACTAAAAGCGCCACATCAGAAGATGCTGAAAAACCTGGAACAGAACTCGAAACGGGCGAGTGATTTGGTGAAGCAATTTATGACATTTGCAGGCGGTTCTGAAGGAAAGAGTGTGTATTTGAAAATAGAAGACTTACTGTTGGAAATAGAGCAAATGACTAACAGTACATTCCCAAAATCGATCAACATCAGTAAGAATCTACCGACTCAAGAGTTATGGGAGATATTGGCAAATCCGACTCATATACATCAGGTGTTAATGAACTTGTACCTCAACGCTCGTGATGCCATGCCTAATGGCGGTACGCTGTTTATAACGGCGGAAAATTTATTGGTTGACGAAAACTTTGCTCGTCGGATGATGTGGGATGCGAAACCGGGCTGCTATCTGGTTATAACTATAGAGGATACAGGAGTTGGCATGACACCACAAATCTTATCGCGAATTTTTGAACCGTTCTTTACAACCAAGAAAGAGGGGAAAGGCACAGGGCTAGGTCTGTCAACTGTGATTAAGATTGTCAAAAACTACAATGGTTTTGTGAACGCGGAGAGTGAGTTCGGCAAAGGCAGCAAATTTCAGGTGTACTTGCCATCTGTTCAACAAGTGGAAAAGTTGCAAGCAGAAAGCTTAGAATTGTCCAAGAGCGTTGAATAGTTAAGCGGCGACAGGATTATTTATGGCAAATCCTCTGTGGTGAATTGTCCAGCAGTTGGTTGAAGCCCACGGCGGCAAGATTACGGCTGACAATCCAGGTGTTGGATTGGGAGCTACCTTTATAGTCCAGTTGCCACTGCTGAATGTTGAAGCAGAAATCAAACAGATAGATGAGTTGTCACAACCAGGACTCGAACTCACAGGGATTCGGGTTTTGACAGTGGATGATGACCCCGATGCCCGCGAGCTATTAACAGTATTGTTTACTGAATACGGAGCGAAAGTCTTGACTGTTGGCTCTGCGGCAGAAGTTTTAACAAACCTAGAGTCCTTTAAACCCGGTGTCTTAGTCCGTGATATTGGTATGCCCGAAGTTGATGGTTATTCCCTAATTCAACAGATCCGAACTTTACCTCCTGAAAAAGGGGGAGAGATTCCTGCGATCGCTTTGACTGCTTATGCTAGGGTTGACGATTATGAACAAGCCATCACTAGTGGCTATCAACGGCATTGTTACCAAGCCCCTCAATCCAGAAGAATTGCTTCAAGCAGTGCTGGCAATCGCACAGATTAAACCAAATTATTAGCCATTTTTTAAAAGTAGGTTTTGCTTTATGCTGCTCCTTCGCAACTAGACCATTTATAGCCATCATCTCTAAATTGAAAGAGTCTGTTAGCACTGTCTTGGCTATAGGATTAGAAAGAGAGTTTTTCTAGCCACCTTAATAGGCAGGGCAAACGCATCTAAATATTGACGAGCCAGAATCAGGGTGAAATTTAGCAAAACCCTAATCAAATAAGGCTTTCAGGAAATTAAACATCCACTTTTACGATAATGATAATCATTATAAAGGGGAGTTAGAGGCAGCCGTCGGCTGCCTGTCAAGGAATATGGTATTCTCGCAGAAACTCCAAAGAAGAATTACATTCTTATTCTCCTTTCTATGAAGCTCAAACCAAAAATCACGATTGCTGACCATTTTTTGGGGATAGAAGACCCACGAATTGACCGCACTAAACGACACAATTTAATTGATATCATGACCATTGCCGTATGTGCTGTGATTTGTGGAGCGGATGGTTGGACGGCAATCGAGACGTATGGCTGTGCAAAGTATGAGTGGTTAAAAACGTTTTTAGAACTACCAAATGGCATTCCATCTCATGATACTTTTGCGAGGGTATTTGCACAAATAAATCCTCAACAGTTTCAAGAATGTTTTCTTAATTGGATGAAGTCAATACAGAACATAACTTCTGGGGAAGTGGTTGCAATTGATGGAAAAACTTTGCGTGGTTCTTATAATGAAAGTAGCGACCAAAGTGCAATTGTGATGGTCAGTGCATGGGCAACTACAAATAGATTAGTGTTAGGGCAAGTTAAGGTGGATGAAAAATCCAATGAAATTACAGCAATTCCCGAACTATTAAAAGTTTTAGAACTGTCTGGATGTATTGTCACAATTGACGCAATCGGTTGTCAAAAAGAGATTGTAAGATTAATTACACAGCAAGATGCAGATTATGTAATTACCTTAAAAAAGAATCAAGGAAATCTCTACGATAAAGTTGAAAAATTATTCCAGTCAGGAATAAGTACAGATTTTGAAGGGATCGAACATAGCACATATAAAACAGAAGAAAAAGGGCATGGTCGTCATGAAATCCGCCACTATGTGATGTTATCTCAAATTCAGTCTCTGCTTAACGCAGATTCAGTTTGGTCAAACTTTAATAGTGTTGGAATGGTAGAATCTGTCCGTTCATTAAATGGTGAAACAACGGTTGAAACCCATTATTTTATCAGTAGTCTTGAGTCAAATGCTAAACAGTTTGGTAATTCTATTCGTAGTCATTGGGGAATTGAGAATTCATTACATTGGATATTAGATGTCGCCTTGAGGGAAGATGACTGTCGGATTAGAAAAGATAATGCTCCACAGAATTTTGCGATTCTCAGACATATTGCAGTCAATCTTTTAGGTCAAGAGAAGCGCGTCAAACGTGGAATAAAAAATAAACAATTTCTCGCTGGGCTGGATAACAATTATTTAGCAAGAGTTTTAGCCTTAGCATAAGGCTAACATATCAAAAATTAAATTTGAATCTTTAGGAATAAATTCACTTTTCCTCTAGATAAACATACTTTTATAAACTCGAATATCGAGTAATTTTAGTATCAACAAATAATTATTTAGTTTCAGATAATCTAATTCATGTTTTTCAGGATACTTCATTTGTTTTATTTATCATTTTAAGGATTTTTACAATTATCTGTGTCATTTTGAAATCTCTCTTAGTTTTTATTAGTAAATAAGGTGCGTTTCCCCTAGGCTTACACATAACTAAAATCATTGCTGTACAGGCCACAGTCCTGAAAAACTTGAGGCTATAACGAATGGCACTAAGAAAAGGGAAAATCGTTGAGGCAGCAGGGGGGCTCCAGGAGCAAAGGAGCAGGGGAGAAAGAAGAAGTTTTAAGCATTGCGTTCGGATATTTAGAAATTCCCCTATGCGCCCCTGCCCCCTGCTCCTGGAGCATCCTTACGCTGCATACCCTTCAGCTTAACTTAACCTGAGTTCGGGTTAAGCCAGAAGCTAAAAAGCTTATTCTGTCAGGATTGAATAAAACTGGAATTGATCAAAGCAGGGATAAAAGTGGAATCATTTTGTCAATAAGGTTCACAAATGAAACTAATCTCAGCAATATGTCTTATTGACAATAGATGAAAACAAAGCTTTAGACCGAACAACGATAATTCAAGGCTTTTGAGGATTTCTTATCCCGAACTCAGGTTAACATAGGTTTAGGGGTTTGCATCTGTATCATATTTTTTGTGAAATGGTATAACGGCAAGCCGTTAAGTTCGTTTAGTCAAATCGGCAATTATTGCACGCAGTTGAACCAGATCACAGGGTTTAGCTATGTGCATTTGAAACCCAGCCTCGATCGCCCGTTGTTGTTCTGCTTTACTGGCATAGCCCGTCAGCGCGATCGCCGGAATTTTTCCTCCGGCTGCCGCACTGAGCGATCGCACCTGTTGAATCAGGAAGTAGCCATCTTCATCAGGCAAGCCGAGATCAGAAATCAGCACATCATAGCGGTTAGGGCTTTCCCTGAGAGCAGAGAGGGCTGCTCTGGCAGTCGTTACAGCCAGCACCTCTGCCCCGTAATCCTCTAGTATTAACTGCAAGGGTAAAAGCACATCGACCTGATCATCAACCACCAGGATATGCAAGCCTTCTAGAGAGGGGAGATTTTGCGAAGCGTCCAAAGATGTTTCTACCGTCGGTTCGACAATCGGCGGTGCGGTTGGGGGCGGGACGTATAACGGCAACCGCACGGTCAGTGTGGTACCTTGTCCTTCGCCCGGACTTTCTGCCAGCATAGTGCCACCATGCAGCTCGATGAGATGCCGCACGATCGCCAAGCCCAATCCTAGCCCTTGATTGGTTTTGATTGTACTGGAATCGCCCTGATAGAACCGCTCGAAAATATGTGGCAATAAATCTGCTGGAATACCAATTCCTGTGTCACTGACTTGAATTTGCGCCTGCTGGTCAACCTGTGACAGCGTGATGTCTACTCGTCCACCCGCAGGCGTAAACTTGATTGCATTCGAGAGCAGGTTCCCCAGCACTTGCTGCAATCGTTCGGCATCCCCCAGCACGGTGATCGAACTCAACGATGACACTAACTGAATATTTTTTGCCACCGCCGATAAGTTAACGCTATTGAGAGCAGTTTGAACCAATAAGCTCAAGTCGATCGGGCGGCTATTCAATTGCGACTTGCCACTCGCAATCCGAGAGGCATCCAGAATATCTTCAATTAGGTAATTGAGTAGCCTACCGCTCTGCTCAATGGCTTCTAAGGCGTGATCGACTGTTGCCTTGTCGAAGTCGCGGTTGCGGAGCAGTTGCACCCAGGCCAGCAGCGAGGTGAGCGGATTTCGCAGTTCATGGGACAGATTTGAGAGAAATTCATCTTTGGCACGATTGGCCGCTTCAGCCTGCTGGCGTGCCGTGCGCTCGGTAACATCTGAGATCGCTAACAAAATCATGTCTGTGTTGTCTTCTCGGTGCAGTTTGCACGCATTGAGCAGCATGTTTTTATGCCCAATCTGCTCGAAATTATGATGGACCTCAAAATCCTGCACCACAAGCTCACCCGCCAGAATACCGTTCAACATCGATCGCAGTTCGGGAATATCCCACTGCCCATTACCTAATTCAAACAGCAACGTATGGATGGTTTCAGCTTCAGAAACCTGAAATGTCTCGTAAAACGCTCGATTCACGGCATTCACCCGTAAATCAGCGTCCAGCACAACCAGCGGGATTTGCACCGTCTCAATGATGGTTTCTGCATAATTGCGAGCGCTCTCTAGGCTGGCGTTGTAGCGTTTGAGGGTATCAATATCCTGTAGCACCATTGTCACACCGTCAATTTGGTTTCCAGCAGTGCGATAGGGGCGAATGCGGATGTCATACCAGTATCCAGCTTCTGTTTGGATCTCCTGTTCTTTCGTATTGAGGGTCTCCAACACCTCCAAAATCATCGGTTCTAGCTGAGAAACGTCAAAATTACCATGCAGGTCAGTGAAGGGTCGTCCGATATCGGTGGCGATGAAATTGAACAATCGCTGGGCGGTTGGTGTAAAGCGGCGAATCCTTAAGTCATTCGTCAGCATCACAATCGGGATATTAATGCTGGCGATAAAGTTGTTGAGATCACTATTGTCTCGATTTTGTTGCAGATTCCGACTCCGCAGTTCTTCATTGGTCGTCGAGAGTTCTTCATTGGTGGCTTGAATTTCTTCCTTCGCCGTTTGCAGCTCTTCATTTGTGCTTTGCAGTTCCTCATTGCTCGATAGAATCTCTTCATTTGCTATGCGTAAGTTTTGGTTGAGTTGGTTTTGCTCCTGAATCACCGCTTGCAGATGCGCTTGGGCCGAGAGTTCGCGTTGGGTAGCAGCAGACAGCGCCTGACGAAGCGTTACAAGCTCACGTGCTAAGTCCGCTGGCTCCAAGTTTTCTACCGTTGCGGGACTGGTGAATGTGTTAGAGGCAGGGGCAGAGGGCGAGATGGGATTGAAAAGCACCAAAAAATAGAGTGTGTTCGTCTGGGCTGGGCGAAATGGCAGCACCTCCAGATTCAGCCGCGTTCGCTCACCCTGTTCCATTTGAATGTCTTCCTGCTGCACCAGCACGTTCTCTGTTTGAGCCTGATACAGGGCGGTGCGAAGGGGTGTTACCAGCCCTTCGCGTGCCATAGACAGCAGGTTTAGCTCCGTGGTGCTAGGGGTCAACTTCAGGTAAAG
>NZ_JACJSH010000112.1:0-11089 GCF_014698055.1 Nostoc sp. FACHB-133 | reverse complement strand
CAGAGAAGGGAAAATATAGTACACAGCGTATAAGATTTAACTCCAATTCTTCTGCTTAATTTTTTGTTACATACTTATAAATTTTTCCCACGGCTTACTTAAATGCATGAGATTATAACGTTCTGCGGCAGGAATAAATGCCATAGGTAATACCAAAGCCCCATTTTCATCTTGCAAACGCAAAAGGACTTCATAATGTTGTTGTTTCATCTCAGTTTGCAAAACTGGAATAATCGTTTGGTAGTAGAGACAAAATCGATTTTCTTCCAAAGCCTGAGCAATACGCGTTACCCATTCCATTTCGCCTTTGTGTTGTAGTAGATCGATATCGTCTACTTGATAAACGTGTACCCGATTACGTCCGCGATTTTTAGCTGCATAGCAAGCGGTATCTGCAAGACTTAATACATGAGCAACACTTTCACTCTGCGTATTAATCATAACTAATCCAATACTAGTGCCAATTGTAAAAAGCTTTTCTTGCCAGACAAATCGAAGCTCCTGAACCTTCTGACGTATGGAATTGCAAATTCGTTGTGCCTGTTCTAGTGAGCATTGATTGAGAAG
The DNA here is from genome assembly GCF_014698055.1 of Nostoc sp. FACHB-133. Lineage (NCBI taxonomy): Bacteria > Bacillati > Cyanobacteriota > Cyanophyceae > Nostocales > Nostocaceae > Nostoc > Nostoc sp. FACHB-133. Next base: position 10,522 of record NZ_JACJSH010000112.1, on the reverse strand, counting down.
CAAGCCAAATTCATCCCCACCGATGCGGGCTAAAGTATCTGTCTTACGCACTTGACTTTGAAATAATGCTGTCACTTGACGCAATAGTTCATCGCCAGCAAGATGACCGCAGGTATCGTTGACGATTTTGAATTGGTCTAAATCTAGATAGCAGAGGGCGTAATGCTGGTTATGCATTTTGGCATCATTAATAGCCTGCTCTAGGTGTCGTTCAAACTCGCGTCGGTTTACCAGTCCAGTTAAAGCATCATGACTAGCCTGCCAGGAAAGTTGTCGAGATAAGTTGCGGTTACGGGACACATCATGAAATACCATGACTGCTCCAATTATCTCACCATTGCTAGCACGAATTGGTGCAGCGGAATCATCAATGGCAAACTCATCTCCATTACGCGCAATTAAGATTGTATGGTTGGCAAGACCAACGGTTTTTCCTTCATGCAAAGCTGTTTCCAGTGGATTTATTACTGGTTCGCGAGTAGTTTCGTTAACAATCTCAAATACTTCAGAGAGCGGCAATCCTTGTGCTTCTAATTGACTCCAGCCTGTTAGGTTTTGGGCGATGGGATTAAGATATCGTACTAGACCCAGGGAATCCGTAGTGATAACTCCATCTCCAATCGATTGCAATGTCACTTGGGCTAGCTCTTTTTCTTGAAACAGTGCTTCTTGGGCTTGCTGGCGCTCAACTTCTTTGCGCTGGCGATCGCTAATTTCAGCCGCTAATGATAAATTGATTTGATTCAACTCGGCATTTTTGCTTTCTAACTTTTGCGAATATGTTTGCAATTCTTGGTATAGTTCCGCGTTTTCTAGAGAAATTGCTGCTTGGGAAGCCAATAAACTCAGTACTTTCACATGGTTTTGGGTAAACGCACCTTTAGCAAGGTTGTTTTCTAAGTAAAGAATACCTTTGAGTTTACTTTGATAAATAATTGGCAAACAAAGCACAGATTTAGGCTGATTGTTCCGAATGTAAACATCATCAATAAAAAGTTTTTCTTCAGTTGCATCATCTAATACCAGAGTAGATTGACTTCTAGAAACATAGTTGATTAATGCTAGAGGCAAATTTTGACTTGTTTCTATTGGTTTAGGCGGCAACACAATAGCATTGTCTTTATCTACAAATCCCTCAACTATTAGAACCCATTGGTTTGATTGCTGTAAGAGAAGCATTCCGGTTCTTGCTCCAGCATTTTCAATCATGCTATTCATTAGTTTATCAAGCAACTTACTCTGAATAATTTCATCAGAAAGTGCTTGGGAAGCTTTGATAATAGTAGCTAAATCTAACGTTGCTAAATCAAGTCCAGTTGTATCGCTAGGTGTAATCTTTAAATTTTTTAGTGTTTGATATCCAGATAAAATTTGAGGGTAGCGCTCTTTTAAATCTTGAACTTTTGCAATTGCGCCCCAGCGTAGATAACCGTAATAAGCATCTATTAAATAGTCTTTAGCGAGGCGTTCTCTTTTGCATACAAAGTAAAATTCTGCCGCCAATTCCGCAGCTAGAGCTTCTTCTTGAAAATAACCATGCTCTCGTGCATTTTGAATTGCCCGGTCATAATACTCCATTGCCCGATAGTGTTGTCCTAAAACTTTTGCTCTTTCTGCTTCAACCAACTCGTATTTATGCAGAAAGTTCATGGGCGCAGCATTCGCTAATTTTTCCATGTGCTGTTGGCGCAATTGGATTATTTGCAAATACTGATTTTTTTCTGCAATAGTTGTATGGGGATACTGCCCCAGCAAAGCCAGCATATAATAAAAGCTATGAATAGAGACATTTATTGTCCCCATAACACTACCGATATAACGTTCTGCAATCCTGGCATTTTCGATTGCCTGAGCGTACTCTTTATATAAATACAGCAAGTTTGTCTTGGCAAGGTAAAGCGCAGATAAAGCTGTTTGGTTATCAGCTGCGATTAACGTCTTTAAAATTTCTGTTTCATTAAAGCGATCGCTAACCAATTCAAACTTATGTGTGGAGTTACCTAGTAAATTTGCTACCATCTGCTGCCAGATTTTGGCATAATCAATGCAAACTTGATTGCTCAAACTATTGAGTAATTCTAAACGATGTTCGAGCTTTTGAGCGACGCTTTCTAAGTTTTCACCCGTATAAAACAAAGCAGATGAATAAAAAGCAGCAATATATGAGGCATATTGAACTTTACCAACTTCCAAACCACTTTGAATTCCCTCTAACATTGGTTCTAATACGGCAGTGAGAGGGTCTTTAAAATGTCGAACATGACCGTTAAAAATTTCGCAAATCTCAGCTTTTAGTTCTTTGGCATTGTAGCGATCGAGAAGTTGTAAAGCTAACAAACAAGATTGATACGCAGCGTCAATTTCTCCTAACTGACCTGCCAAAATCGAACCATAACAAGCATAGCCATAAGCTGCCATCGCCGAACTTCCATATTGAATGCACAGATCTACCATCGTGAAAATAATTGAGGTGAATAACTGAGCATCTGCAAAATAAGTGGGAGGGCCTGCTGCCACGAGAATTCGCATTGCTGCCAGTTTATAATCGTCAGTCATCGGTGGCAGGCTACTTAAACTCTCAACCGTCAATGAATTTTCATACTGTTTGGTTAAGGCATGAGGAGGATTCTGACTGAGAGGAATTCCCAGCATTTCTATTACTTGTAAGATAATAGCGATCGCTTCTTTCAATCTGTTCTGCGAAACGCTATATTGAATTTGAATTTCATATACCTTAACTTTATCTATAATATTTTTAGCATTGCTTAAAACAATATCTACTAAAATTGCCGTTTGTACAAAATTATTATTGAGAAATTCAGCTGAGGTTGCTTCTACATACAGTGTCAATGTTAAATCATAATTTGTCTGCCAACTCGTTTCTGAAAGTAATCCCAAACCTACCTTTAAATACTTTAGCGCCGGGTCATAAGCTGTAGCTCTCTTGGCTTTTTGACCTGCCATCAAATTTAGTGCTGCTAGTTCATCTTTATGCTTCTGTAGACTTAATAAGTGAGTACCTATATTTAATTGATTAACAATTTCAAAAATGTTCTGTTCCAGTTCCTCTTCTAGTGTATGCTCAAGTAACAATTCTCCAATTCTCAAATGCGTTTGGCTACGCTCAGTTTTGGCAATAAGTGAATATGCCGCTTGTTGTACGCGATCGTGCAGAAATTTATAAGTGATCGCTGGAGGGTTAGAAACAGTTAAGAGTGAAGTATTTTCACCATCAGATTTCTTACTAAATTTCTCTAGCTCGATAACTAGGGGAATTTTATAGTATTGATTTAATGGCAAAATCAGCCCAACTTGCAACGCTTCCCATAAATCCAATGCCGTCTCTGATAAAGACTTTTCATTGACAATACTAAGCACTTCCAAGGTAAATTTGTCACCAACACAAGCACCTAACTTCAGAACGTTTTGAGTTGCTGGCAATAGCTTTTGAATTCGGCTAACCATTAATTCAACAACATTATCCGTAATGTCGATATCTAACAGCTTTTCAATGTCCCACTGCCAACAAGCTTGATTAAAATTGAAAAACAGTAACTTATCTTGATAAAGTGATTTGAGTAGTTGCGATAAAAAGAAAGGATTGCCTTGAGTTTTATTAAAGACTAATTTCGCGAGAGAGTGCGTAGACACAGAGTGACGAATCAAGAGCGATGTCTCTTGATTGCTTTGAAATGTATCAGCAATTAACTGGCTAACATCAACCAGATGTAACGGCTGAAGCACAATGTTGTTTATTGCTGCCCCAGTTTGCTGAAGTTCAGAGAGCATCAGCATTAATGAATGAGTCGCACTCACCTCGTTATCTCGGTATGCACCTATCAACAACAGATATTTACTATTTGGGTCACTTATCAACAACTGAATTAATTTCAATGATGCTGAATCTGCCCACTGTAAATCGTCCAAAAACAGTACTAAAGGATGTTCTAGTTGACAAAACACATGAATGAATTGTCTAAAAACGCGGTTAAATCGGTTTTGAGATTCCGATGCTCCCAGTTCTGGTACTGCGGGTTGGGGTTCGATAATTCGCTCAACTTCAGGAATCACATCAATAATCACCTGACCATTGGCACTCAAGGCTTTTAACAGTTTTGCCCGCCAAATACTAATCCGTTCGCTACTTTCAGTGAGCAACTGCCGGATTAATTCTTGAAACGCTTGAATCAGAGCAGCATAAGGAATATTGCGCTTAAACTGGTCAAACTTGCCAAAAATAAAATACCCATGCTTACGTATGATTGGCTTATGAACTTCATAGACTAGAGATGACTTACCAACCCCAGAGTAGCCACTTACCAGCATCATTTCTGTTGTGCCTTGACTGATACGCTCAAAGGCAGCCATCAAAATTTTGACCTCAAATTCACGACCATAAAGTTTTTGCGGAATCAAGAATTGGCTGTATAAATCTAATTGCCCCACTTGAAAGGCTGCAATTTCTCCAGTCCCTTGTAGCAATTTTAAACACATTTCCAAATCTGCCTTCAGTCCTAACGCATTTTGATAACGCTCTTCTGCTGTCTTTGCCAAAAGTTTCATTACAACATCAGAAACTGGCTGGGATATTTCTCCCAAGCCCAGATTTTCGGCAATGATACAAGGAGAAATTGGAGTTCTAGCAATATGGCAATGAACGAGTTCTAAGGGGTCAGTACTTTGAAAGGGCAATTGTCCTGTCAGTATTTCATAGAAAACAATGCCCAGAGAATAGAAATCGCTACGGTAATCAACTAAGCGGTTCATCCGACCTGTTTGCTCAGGCGATATATAAGCAAGCGCATCTTCAAAAATATTCTGATTACTAATTGTTTGCTTTTCTCCATCTAAATAGGTGGCAAAGCTAAAGTCGTCAATTTTAACCTGTCCAGTTTGCGGATTGAACAGCACATTAGTAGTTTTTAAATTCTTGTGAGTAACCTTGTATTGATGAAGTTTTACTAGTGCTTCGGCAAGCTGAATCCCAATGTGTAAAAAATCATTTAAATCTAGCGTTCTTTGACTCAGATATTTTGGAAGTGGTTTCCCTCCAAAATCTTCCAAAACCATTGCCCAGAGCTGATGGCTATCTTTTAATGCATAGCATTTAATAACTCCGGAAATATTTAACGACTGAAGAATTTTATATTCATATTTTAACCGAGCAATATCTTCGAGAGTTGGGTACTCTGTTTTAATATATTTTATTAGTACGGGTGTTCTTTCTAGTTGTTTAATTCCACGATAAAGAACCGTGTTCCTATCTTCTCGAAGTAGTTCTTTGTGCTGATAACCTTCTAGTCGCATAATCATTATTTCTATTTAAAAATTAAATATGACTTTACATAAAATCCAAATTATAATTTATAAAAAATTTGAAATTTCACTATCCTATTTGCTGTAAGACTGTTCATGTTTATATAGAAATCCTAAATCATTTGTAAGACACAAAAAGGTTGAAAAGCTTATAAAAATTTACTTTTAGTCTCCGTATTTTCTCACGATTCAATTCGGATTACTATATTATTTCAATCTGCGAAATCGGTGCATCATATAACACAAGTGTAAGCTAAGACCTAAGTGAGATAATAGGTAGCTAAAGCAGTTTTAAATAACGTGTAACTTAAGTAATAACCCATTATTGATGCATCTTATCTTACCAATTAAGGAAGAAGGTTCAGTCGCCAGACTGTTGTTTGCTGTATAGTTATATGTTATACCAAAGTTTTTGATAAAATTTGTATGATTTTTGACTGTACTTATTTTTAATTTCAAATTCAGTCTCAATGTAACAATATGGCTGATATTAATTTAGTTAAGCTAATCTGCATTTAAGCTGCATAATATAGCAGAGCAGAACGTTAAAAGCAGTTCAACGCCCCTAGTTTTTTTGCTGTTACCTCTATCTCAATCCGCATTCTAGGATCTGAAAGCCCTGCAACAATCATTGTTGCTGTTGGTCTAACATCTCCTAAATATCTACGAATCACTGGTCAGCTTTGTTCAAAGTCTTCTCAAATCGGTAAAATGTAATGAACTCGTACTATATCCTGCATTACCAGTCCTACCTCTGTCAGTGCAGCATTAATGTTTTTAAAACACTGCTCTGTTTGTTTTACAACATCATTAGATATGGTCATCGAACTGTAATCAAAACCCGTGGCAATACTGCTCGGATTTTGCATTTTTAACTCGGCATTGGGTTTGGGGAAAAGGTTAAAGGGTAAAGGTTAAAGGTTTTTTCTTTCCCCTTTCCCATTCCCCTTTTCCCCTTAACCGACAAGTCTTGAAACCCGTGGTACCAGAAACAAAAACCCAGTCTCCATCAACAACTGCTCTCTTATAAGCAATTTCTTGCTCAAAGATAGAACCAGAAGATATGAATTGACGACTCATTTAATTGTGGAATCTCCTTCCAAATATATCTACAATTAAACCACTATCAACCAATCACACAGTACAGACTTACACCCCGAAACAAAGTTAACAGCAATCTGCCACTGCCCCAGATACCCATTCCAAAACGGCTCACCATCAGCAATTCCAACAGCCGAGCCAATTGTGGAGATTAACTGATTGTAGAACGAGCCAGGGCTGTCCAAGCCTTGCTGCAATTTCAGTTTCAGCCCATTAAGCCTTGGGTAACAGGGCTTTCCACTGGCGTGAGTGTTTGAGGAATATCCTGGGATTGGGTGTCAATGACTGGTGTAGTTGTACTTATATTATTCGTGACTGACACCGACTCACTAAGAAACAGTTCATCTCGATTTAACCACTGCCCAAAAATTGAATTATGCTGATCATCAGGGGCAACAAACCGATAAACGCACTCCCGATTTTCACGCTTACCCAACCGACCAACGTAATCCAATTTCAAATCAATTTTGGCAAGTAACTTCTGTGCGATGGCGCAAGCGCCCGCCGTAGGCGATCGCAATGGGGGTCAGTTTTTCAGAAATGGAAACATTCAAGTAATTCTTGATAACGTGTCGATGCTTTACAGTCAGCGCTTTAAACTCCACCATCTTCTCCTCGCTGCCACGTAACTAAACGTCTGGTGTAAGAAACTGTAACAGATTCAGATTTTCGAGTAACAACACAGCAGGTAATAACTGCCCCTTGTTAAAATCTGGTTTCCAAATCGAATTCTCCCCAGCTTCTAACTGCGATGCAGCTCTTTTGGCATCACGAGTTGTCAGAAATTCCCGCCCCAGCGTCAAATAATAGTGCATCCGCAGTTCAGGATACCACCCATCGTCATATTTCTCGACCAAATCAGGAGTGATACCGTTTCACTTTAAAATTGATACAAGTAGGCAGTCGAGGAAAAGAATTAACGCTTCTTCGCCGCCTTACTAACCGCGAGTCGGGCCAATACATTGTCTATCCCCCTGCGTGATTGGGTCAGATGAATCGGGTCATTTCTCATAACGAAGAGGAAATTCGCAGCCAAAAGCATGGCTTCAATTTCAAAAACTGCCTGAGCAACGTCAGCTTTGGCATCTATCTCGCCGTTAAGCTGTGCATCAAGGATACACTGCTTTAATAATGAAAGCCACTTATCTAGCACCTCAACGACGCGATCGTGCGCTGGTCCGGGGCGTGTGTCGAGTTCTGCTGCGACTGCGGCAAAAAAACACCCACCCGGAAAAACTTTGCGTTCAAGATGAGAAAAAAACGAATTAGCCACTGCTTTAAGTCGCTCAGTTCCCGCGTGCGCTTGCATCGCAGGTTGAAGCACTTCATTATCAAAAATTACAGCTGCCGTTTCGATCGTCGCCAATTCCAGTTCTTCTTTGTCTTTGAAGTGCGCGTAGAGACCACTCTTGCTGATCCCAACCTCAGCAGCTAGATCCCCAAGTGACAGGCCATTCAGTCCCTTTATTGTTACCAACTTTGCCGCAGTCAGCAGAATAGTGGCGCGACTAGTCTGTCCTTTCGAAGGACGAGACTTACCGCTTTCCTCAGTTTTTAATGACGAAATATTACTCATAGCTTGACAATAACACGAACGGTCGTAATATTCAGAAGAGTGGACTAAAAACGAACGGTCGTCTTTTTATGGGAAAGGTCTGATCGTGGTTCGCATTGCTAACAGTGCAAGAAATCCAGAATTAAGTAAAACTACCTGTCTTTACAGGCAAATCAAATTGCTACAGATGTTCGGCATCATTAGAAAAACCACAGAAAACCCTGGATAACTTAAATTTTAATACCACCCTAAAGGGAAGAGATTGCATTGCTGGCTTATACATCACCTCTTCGCAAAGATACTAAGGAGAAATATTATGACAACACTGCTGAATGACAAATTTGAGACGTTGAAAACCAATGTTAAGGGTTATGTAGTGCTTCCTGATGATCCGCGTTATGACGAAGTGCGCGAAATCTGGAATGCGATGATTGATCGGCGACCTGCTGTCATCGTACAATGTGCAGAAGCCTCGGACATTGCCGTTGCGATCGCCTGGGCGCGAGAGAACGGGGTAGAAATATCAATCAGGGGCGCTGGACATAACATCGCGGGGAATGCTGTATGTGATAACGGCATCATGATTGATCTTTCAACTATGAAGAATGTCCGTATTGATGCCCCCAAGAAGCGGGCGTATGTCGAACCTGGTGCAACACTTAGTGATTTTGATTCTTCAGCACAGGTGCATGGGTTAGCAACTCCAGTAGGAATTAATTCAACGACTGGTATAGCCGGTCTGACTATAGGTGGTGGTTTTGGTTGGTTGACTCGTAAGTACGGACTGACGATCGACAATCTGATCTCTGCGGAAGTAATCACAGCAGATGGGAATAAAATACGAACAAGCGAAAACGAAAACCCTGACCTTTTCTGGGCGATTCGAGGTGGCGGCGGTAACTTTGGTGTCGTCACTGAGTTTGAATTTCAGCTCCATCCTGTGGGGCCTGAAATATTGGCTGGGTTAATTGTTTTTCCATTTAACCAAGCCAAACAGGTGCTAACACAGTATCGGAACTTTGTTGAATCAGCCCCCAAGGAACTGAATGTGTGGGTGGTTCTTCGCAAGGCTCCGCCACTGCCTTTTCTGCCTGAGAGCGTGCATGGCAAAGAGGTGATCATACTACCTGTCTTTTATGTTGGCGATATTGCAGAGGGTGAGAAACTGATCGAACCTCTGCGTAGTTTTGGCGATGCTTATGGAGAACACATCGGTACTCAACCTTATATAGAATGGCAGCAAGCATTTGACCCTTTGCTGATAAAGGGTGCGAGGAACTACTGGAAATCTCATAATTTCACAGAGTTACGAGATGGAGCATTAGATGTGCTTGTGGAATTTGCAGGCAAGCTACCCTCTCAAGCGTGCGAAATCTTCATTGGATGCATCGCAGGGGCATCTAACTGCGTCTCGGCCGATGCTACGGCGTATCGTCATCGGGATGCGAAGTTTGTGTTGAATGTGCATGGACGCTGGGATGAGCCAGCACACGATGTGATGTGCATTGCGTGGGCACGTGAGTTTTTCCAAGCTTCTGCTCCTTATGCCTCTGCTGGTACTTACGTAAACTTCATGACTGAGGAGGAGGGCGATCGCATCGTAGCAGCTTATGGAGCTAACTACGAGCGTTTGGTGCAGATCAAGAAACGGTATGATCCTGAAAACATTTTCCATCTCAACCAGAACATCAAACCCTAAGCTAGCAGTCACAATACTTCAAAGCAAAGATGTACTAGTAGTTCGCTTTCGTGACGAAAGCGGGGTAAAGGAGAAGGGGGAAAGGTTTCAAATCCCTTACCCTTTGCCCAGGCATCACGCAGCATTTTTGGGTTGGTAGACTACTAGCGCTGCCAGAATTGCTACCCGACTGGGAACTCACTGTTTCAGACCTTTAGCCACCAATGTTTTAGAAAAAAAGCACTAGTGGTCTGTCGCATTAATTTTGATAGGTTTGTAGTGAGCGATTTATCGCTCAAATCAAGGAATAAAGTCCTTACTACGAACTTTTATAACCCTTCAGAATTAATGCGATGAACCACTAGGGTTCTTGACAAGAAGCCGACAATAAATCTCACGAGCCAGGAGAACAGATGCTGCAACCGCGCAAGTCAGTTGCTCCGATAAGGCAGCCCTAAACTCTCCCTGGCAAGGATTTCACTTGATCGAGTGTGATATTCTCATCTTGACCTCCGCGCATTCTACTCCTGTGACACTGGAACAGTTTGCGGCGATGGGGAATTACGGGACAATTAAGGGGGTTTATCCAGCCAACTTTCTCAAGCCATCCATTCAGTCCATTGCGGCGCATCGACAAGCAGTTGAGCAAACTTTTGAGGGTAAGCATCCTCAAACTTCAGGATCACGGGGCGTTGCAGAATAGAAATTTGAGAGATTCAATCTACTATATAAAATCTACCACTGCCACGATCATAGCTTTTGCTATTAATTTTCATGAAAAGTTTTGACTCCATTTAATGAAAAAAGTGTAGTCTTATGCATCCTGTATAATTGCTTAAATATTCAATAGTCTAATTCCACTCTAGAAATCG
>NZ_JACJSH010000111.1:0-11204 GCF_014698055.1 Nostoc sp. FACHB-133 | reverse complement strand
GATAAGCCCCTCTTCTTAGAGGCTGTCAATAACCTTAGAAAATAACTTTTTAGAAGCCTTTTAGTCGTTGCACTCAATGGCTATAACCACGTAATAACAAAGCGCTTACCGATTCAAGACTTACTGAATTATCGATTTTACCCCCGTAAAAGCGCCCCTTTTGGACTAGTTGACGCGCTTGTGTCAAAGCCTTTGTCCACGATGCACGGTAGTATCTGTTACCAATGGTTAGAACAAACTCAACTGTATTGAGTTGTGATTTATCTCTGCTGTGTGCTGTTTATATAAGCTCGGCACTTCGTAGCAGCGCCTTAGCACCTTGTCCCGATTGAGCTTTAAGTCAGCACTCTTAGACTGACGCGGTAAAGGACGGAAATAGTACTGGGTGTATCTGATACTGTCGCTACTGGTTAAATATCTGTACAGGGTTCCATTAATGAAGTAAGTTTTGCTCTGGCTCAATAGCGTGACGCATCCTACAAGCTCTTTATCAATCATCATTTTTATCTCCCGCGACACACGCGCCTGTCAAGCTTGCACCCAGGAAGACGGCGATAGATGCGATGGCGCTTCCTTCAAAAATTTTGGCGTTGTAGATCCATGTGGGTTGATATTGGTCGCCTCTACTTTCTTCAATGCGGTCAACACCGTGACAAAAGATAGTACCAACAACCATAAAACTAGTAGTTAGTAAGCTCAGAATTGCTATTTCTGACGCAGCATCGAGTATGAATGAGCTAATTTTTTTACGCCAAGGAATTACACGGCGAATGTGCATTACTGGCTTTTGTTCTAGATATGAATGCCACTGGTCATCAGTAAAATTTGTGGGCTTGTAATCATAGGATTCGTGTTCGTCAAGTAGTTCGCCCACTGCTTGAATTGCATCTCCTAGCATCACATCTGGGGAGTATTCTAGTTGTCTGAATTCCTCCGAATCTCGGATTTCTATGAGCCAGCGATCTATTGCTTCTAGCCTTCGTAATTGATTTTGATTAAGCATTGTTCTCTGAAGGGGTAGTTCGTTGATTGCTTCTAAGTTGCGTAAATTGATATGCATGAATCCTCGCTTGTGATGCTCCCACGCACAATTACCACGACCGCAGATATAGAGCGGACGTAATACAGATAATCTGTGTTTATAGCTAGATAACTGTGTCCGGGCTATTGACGTATCGATAACCCGGACACTATGATATTAACTACAACCGCTCATTAATGTCAAGCGCTCATTAATATAAATCGATTGGCATTTACTAACGGTTGGAAATTAGCAATGATAAATGGTTGTATTGATAACCGTTTATTGTTACTGAATGCCTATAAGGAACCAAGTCAAGAAATTTGTAGACGGTTTGGGGATTACTCGCTATCGCTTTCAAAAAGATACGGGCATAGCACCCAGTACCGCTTACAACTTATACGATAATCCTGATTGGATACCACAAGTTACAGCTTTAAACAAAATCTGCGATTTTTACCGTGTCCAGCCCAGCGAGTTAATTTACTGGGTTCCACCAGAAGAAATTAAAGAAGACAAGGAGGATAAATGATCAACACCGACCAGCCACAGGACATAACAGAGCGGCTAAACGATATAGACGAGCGCTTAAAACAATATATATATACAGTTGCCCCGCTTACGGGGTTGATTATGCGAACTTGCGGATGTGGAGACTGAAGCGGGAGAGCAATGGAGCCTGGATAGGCAAAAACGCCGTCCCAGTAAGGCGTAAAACTGGGTGTAATATCCAAGAGCCACAGGGCAAGGATATGAGAGAGCCAAAGGGCAGACAGTTAGCCAAATGTTTGCCCCGTGTTCCAATCAAGAAACCCGCTCGGACGGGAATCTAAGCGGGTTTCTTGATTATTTGGCTGTACACAAGCGGTAACTCCGAAACGAAATTGTCTGTGGTAGGACTTTTCGGAACCGCGATCGCTGACTCTATGATAAGCAGTTCTGCGTTCGCGTTGCAAGGGAGTTATCCGAAATATTACAAATACTTCGGAATGTAACATGATGAACTCTCGAAATGTAGAACAAGCGCATGGCTATGTAGCACATGACGACAGAGATGATTTTAATTTTATTTTTGTCCACAAAGAATTAGACGATTTTGGGCTTGATCCATATTCATTTCGTATATATAGCCGAATCGTAAGACGTGCTGGCAAGGGAGAAGCCTTTGAAAGCAATAAAAACATGGCGGCAGGTTGTCGGATGTCGGAAGCGCAGGTCAAGCGATCGCTAAAGACTTTAACGACACATGGCTTGATTATCAAAGAGTCTCGCCCCGGTACAACTTGCATTTATCGTGTTGCGCCTAGACGCAATTGGTCAAACCCTATACCGATTATTAAAGAGTTTTGTACGGATAGCTCACACAGACCTACCCTTACCCAGGTCTCTCAGAACGGGGGGGTAGGTCTGACAGAGCTAGGGGGTAGGTCTGACAGAGCTAGGGGGGTAGGTCTGACAGAGCTAGAAAGTAATTCCCTCTTAAATACCTCTAATAAAGTCAATCCCTCTAAGAGCGATGGAGGGAGAAAAAAAGAGGAAAAGAAGAACAAAGAAATTGACCAAGAAAAAGCACTTCCAGATAATCACTACGCTGTTAATAAAGAAAAAGTCTCTGCAAATAACGAGAAATCCACTCATGAGGATCTAAATTCCGGCGCGGCGCGTGAGAATCATTCTCAAATTTTGGTTTTCAGTGATGACCCAGTTAAAGAAGTGGATTTCCTGCTTTACTATCTGACCTATCAGCGATCGCAGGGCAAAGACATTAACAACGTTGCCCCATACGTGACTACAGTGCTTTCTAAAAAAGATGAAGGTAGTACAGAGATATTTTGCTTATTTGAGCAATGGAAAGCGGGTTGCAGGAAATTAGAGCGCAAAATTAACAACTTTGCTGATGACCCCGTAGAAGTAGAGAAACAGCGCAAGAAGTATGATTTTCCCAGATGGGAGGCGCGGATGCACGATCACTACTACAGTATGCTCCAGTCTGAGGGACTATCTAAGTTTTGCAAGCATAAAGTATCTGCCAAATGGTACGAATGGGCAAGCGCCAAGTTTCCTGAAAGATTTGTAGATATTCCTGATTGACCAAGCCCCTTCTCTTCAGGGTTTTGGGTATCTGACTGTAAAAATTTAGACCTAATCGAAATCAGAGATTAATATGTACGCCAGTGACGACAACGTAATTCCTTTTGCCACTACAGCCAATAAGCTACCACCACAGAGCATTGAATCTGAAGAGGCGATACTTGGGGGCATCTTGCTTGACCCAGTAGCCATAGAACGTGTCCGCGACATTTTGAAGCCGCACCACTTCTATATCAGCGCTCATGGTCGTATATACAACGCAGCCCTTCGACTGAATGCCCAAGAATTGCCCACAGACTTGTTGATGATCACGAATTATTTAGCTGATAATAGTTTGTTAGAAATTATCGGCGGTCGAAACAAGTTAGCATCGCTGGTTGACAGGACGGTATCAGCAGTTAACATTGATGCGCTGGCAGGTCTAGTTATGGAAAAATGGAAGCGCCGGGAACTAGGTAGACTGGGAAACCTTGCAATCGAATTGCAGCACAAATCCAATGAAGAAACGCCCTTAGAGGAAGCCTTCTCACAATTACAGGACTTGATCTATGAGTTGCAGCGATCATCTGACACTGCGGGGGCCAGCCACATAAGAGATGTGATTGTTGATCTGTTTCAGGATATTGAAGACCGCAGCATCGGTAAGGTATTACCTGGGATTCCCACGGGCTTTTATGATCTTGATGCAATGACTTGCGGTTTTAACCGCAATGATTTAGTTATCGTTGCGGGTCGTCCGGCAATGGGGAAATCAGCGTTTGCGGCTCAGATAGCTTTTCATCTAGCCCAAGCTTATCAGTTTCCGGTTGTCGTGTTCAGTCTGGAAATGTCAAAGCTACAGATTGCCATGCGTGCGCTTTCAGGTGAGGCAGGCATAGAAAGCGGCTACTTGAAAACTGGGCGCATCTCTAACAAACAATGGGAACCACTATCACAGGGCATCGGTACACTATCAGAGCTACCTGTTTACCTCGATGACCGCCCAGACCCATCACTGAGCTATATAGAATCTGAATGCCGTAAAATCATGGCACAAGAGCGCCGTGATTTAGGGTTAATCGTTGTGGATTATCTGCAACTGATGGATGGTAACGGCGGGGGCAACAGAAACAATGAGATAGAAAAGCTCACACGCGGACTCAAGCGTTTAGCGATGAAGTTACAAACACCTGTAATGTGTCTATCGCAACTATCAAGAGCAGTAGAAAGCCGTAATAACAAACGCCCTATGCTCTCCGATTTACGTGACAGTGGCGGGATTGAGCAGGACGCGGACAAAGTAATCATGTTATATCGTGATGAATATTACGACCCCAATACGCAAGATAAAGGAATTGCAGAGATTATCCTTGCTAAAAACCGCGATGGGGCTACAGGCACAATCCAACTACTGTTTGATGCACACTTAACAAAATTTAAGAACATGGTGCGATCAGCTACGCTGGGCGGAACGCCATCGCAGTCGATACAAAATGTTTGGGATTAAAAAGCATGGTCAGAGTAACTTTTCTCTGACCTACTTCTAATTTATATAAATATGTTTTTACCTTTAGAAAAAATATTGTATTATATTTTAAATATGTGCTTTTAGGAGTTTATTATCTTTATTAAGATAATTAGATAGAAACTCTTTATGTCATAAATAATTAGCTTATTAGGTTAAGCTATAAACAAATTGCAAAGTATCCAATATTTATAAATTTACTGGGGGTAATTATGGATCCTGTCACAATCTTTATAATTGCGGCTGGATTCCTAGTTTTCTCAGCAATGATTTATTTCTTTTTAAAGGCTAATGATGCCGTAAAAAATGCTGAAAGATATAAGAAAGAAGTTGAGAGAATGAATCATGTTATTGAAGTTAAGTCTCGTGAGTTAGAAAAGCACAATGAGATTCTTAATCAACATAGAGAAAAGCTTGAGCGTTTAGAAAATCAAAATGATCAAAAGGTTAATTCGGCTAAGTTTAATGTAGAAGATTTAGAGCTAAAAAATTTAGAAATAATGGTCAATCAGGTTATTAAAGAACTTGATAATGAGAAAGGAAAGTGGAAAAAAGAACTTAGTGTAGCAACTACGATTTATAGTATCGCAGGAACATATAATAAGGATAGTGCTTTAACTTTAATTAGCTTGATTGTGCAAAGTTTAGTTCTTGGATCTCATCTTCTACATCCTGATAATGCCATACAAGTTTTAAAGGAACGCACTAATGAAATGGAGTCTAGGCTTCAAAATTTGATTGACAAAGTAGATAACTGGGTAAAAAATCATACGAATATTCAAGTAAATCCACAAACTCAAATTATCTGTATTGAATTTAAGAATGGGAAAAATATGGGTAATTATAAGATAAGTGGAGGAAATCAAGGTGCTGTTGGTGATCAAGCACAAGCTTCTGATTTTACTCAAATAAATGAATCTCAAGAGAAGCAATCTCTTGCTGATGCTGCTAATGAAATTCAACAGCTTTTAAAGGAGCTAGAAAAATCTAACCCTACATCAACTGATGCAGAAAAGATTGCTTATATTAATGATAAAACTTCTCCAAATTTTAAAAAACGTGCAATAAGAGCATTGAAGGCAGCTGGAGAGTCGGCTATTGAGGAATTTTTAGATAATCCATATATTAATGTTGGTAAAGCTGCAATCAAAGGTTGGATGCAACCTGAGTGATACCAAAACAAAAGGAGTTGTACACCATATAGTACCAACAGCGATCGCACCAGCAGTTAATGGCTCCATCTACTACCTCTTAAGCACGGCATCCTATTTTACTATTACCACATGGTTTCTGTTGTAAATTACGCAATTAAGGGAATAAATCTCTAGTTAGCTAATTGTTGAGGCTCATAATTGATGCAGCATTCCACGTTTGGGCTAATTCGTGTAATGCAGACCCAGTTGTTTTAAATCGCGTTTTCAACAGCAATTTTTTACCGCCCTCTTTGATTAGGATCAGTACCCAAATGTTTCTCAACCCGTTGTAGCTTAATGCATGTGGCGATTAGGTGCTAATCCATTAGTTAATTACAACGGTGAACTAGTCTACATCTGGCAGTACGGACAATCAAACGATGTTTGCATTGGTACTAAGCAAAAGCCAGGGGTAAAGGTTAGATGCGCTCATCTGCGTCCTTGGTTGGGCACTTGATTAGAAATCTAGATTTTGATGCACAATTTACAAAAATTAAGAACATGGTATGACCGAAGTCAGCACAAAGTGTCTGGGATTAAAAAGCATGGTCAGAGAAAGGTTTTTCTGACCATGCATCATGAGAATAATAGATGCTTAAATCAGTAAACCCGCTCATTGGTTAGGCTCTGTGAGCAATTTTTTCTCAAGCCCTTGAAGCTTCTTTCTCTAGCAGCAAGCGGTGCATTTTTCATGAAGTGGTAACAGGCTTTAAAACAGAAGAGGGGTTGCTCAAAGCGATCGTTAAACTAGAGAATGTTGAAGCTCTGTCGAGATACCGATAGCTTCCCAAATAACCTATGTATTCTCTTTAGGGAAAGAACATTCAACAGTAATTTTCATATTACTTTTAGCAGTACCTTTTGTCACATAGGGAACACCAGCCTCTCCGCCCATTTCGATGCCGAACTCTAAGGTAACTTTGTTGACTTCAGCGATCGGAATCTGTTTAAAAGCATTCAAGGTATAAACTGTATAAGTCCGAATTGTATTTTGAATCGACAAGAAATTTTGCATCATTTTTTGTCGTACTTGTTCAGGACTCATCCCTTTACCAACTAGCGCTTCTTCTTCCTCTTCCTCATCCAACACCACCGTGTTGACTACAGGAATGTTTACATCCTCTGTAGCTTCGATGTAGATTACGGTGTTGTCATCTAGTTTGATAGGTATGACTTTTGTCATGAAATGAACTCCTGATAGCAGTAATTTTAGTAATTACCACAACTTTATAGAAGTTTTTACGGAATATTTATGAGTTTTTTGTAGTTACTGAGTGATAATGCTGAAAACAAAGATTCTCTAAAAATTTCTCCTACTTATGATTAGAGACGCGTTGGTAGTAGGAATTAATACTTATAGTTATGAACGTCTGCCTAGCCTGACAGCACCAGCAATTGATGCAGAAGCTATAGCCAAACTACTAGAGCGGTACGGTCAATTTAACGTTAAGCGGCTACCAAGCGTCAAAGATAAGGAAAATAATACTGTTCGTGTTGGTCAAAAGACCTCAGTTACCTTAACGCAATTAGAAGAAGCGATAGTTCAACTGTTTAAGCCTGAAGGCAAGAATGCTCCAGATACCGCACTGCTGTATTTTTCTGGGCATGGACTGCGAAAAAACAGAGGTATTCAAGAAGGTTTTTTGGCGACAAGTGATGTTAACCCAGATTTGGGTAACTGGGGTATTCGCTTGAAATGGCTGCGGGAACTTTTGCAAGACAGTGAGGTAAAACAACAAATTATTTGGCTGGACTGTTGTTACAGTGGCGAGTTACTAAATTTTGCGGAGGCAGATCCTGGAGATAGGGGTAAAGGAAGGGATAGATGTTTTATCGCAGCATCCAGAGAATTTGAAGTTGCCTATGAAGCGATCGGCAGCAGTCATAGCGTGTTGACAGAAGCTTTGTTGCGAGGACTTGACCCGCAACACTCAGCAGGAGCATGGGTAACTAACTATACTTTAATTGATTTTCTCCATCATCATTGGGATAACTACCCACAACGCCCCATTTTTGCTAATTCTGGTAGTGCAATTGACTTAACACGCACTTGGCAACAGCAAAAGCAGGAGTCTGGTTATGCTGTCACTGGCTCCGTTTGTCCTTACCGTGGTTTACAGTACTTTGACTGTAAAGAATCAGACGCTGAATATTTTTTCGGCAGAGAAGCGTTAACAGACCAATTATTAGAGAAAGTCCGTTCTAGCAACTTCTTGGCGATTTTAGGAGCATCAGGTAGTGGAAAATCGAGTGTAGTTAGAGCAGGCTTACTGTATCAAATTCAACTAGGAAGGAGGTTGTCAGGTAGCGATAATTGGTCAATTAAGATTTTTCGCCCTGGCGAGCATCCCCTCCAGAGTTTAGCACTGGCTTTTTTAGATTCTGGACTATCAGTAATTGATAGAGCATCTCAGTTAGCCAAAGCAGAGGAACTGCTAGTCAAGGGTGGAGTCGGCTTAGGGCAATTGATTCATGCTGCTGATACCGAACGGGTCATGTTGGTGGCAGATCAATTTGAGGAAGCTTTTACCTTATGTCAGGATATTGAAGAACGACAAAGATTTTTTGAATGTTTGCTGAGTGCTTTATCTCACACTAATAATAAGCTCTGCTTAGTGTTGACAATGAGGGCAGACTTTTTTGGGAAGTGCGCGGAACAAGAATATAGTGGGCTGGCACAACAGATTCAGCAACATCTGGTGACAGTGACACCGATGAGACGGGACGAACTAGAACAAGCAATTACTGCACCAGCTTTGAAGGTGGGTTTACAGGTACAAAAAGAACTGGTGCAGCAAATAATTGCCGATGTAGAGGATTCACCTGGAAGTTTACCGTTATTGCAGTACACGCTGACGGAACTTTGGCAGCAGAAGCAATTCACCCTAGCGGCATACATCCGTTTGGGAGGTGTCAAGGGAACCTTAGAAAAACGTGCTACTGAGGTTTATGAGTCTTTATCATCAGAGGAACAACCGATTGCCAAGCGGATTTTTCTCGAACTCACCCAGCTAGGAGAAGGAACAGAGGATACCCGCAGACGAGTCTTGCTGCAAAATTTGGTGTCATCACCGCGAGAAGAGGCGGTATTAGAAAGAGTAATTGGAAAGTTGGCGGCTGAAAAAGTTCGGCTCGTTGTGACGAGTACTTTGGTAGAGAAAGGTGCAGAATCGGGACGTTTGGCTGTCGTGGATGTTGCTCATGAGGCGTTGATTCGTAATTGGTCAGTGTTACGGCAGTGGATTTCGGAAAACCGAGAGGCATTGAGACAACAACGGAAAATTGAGTCATCTGCTCAAGAGTGGCTGGATAATGGCAAGATTAAGGATTACTTACTGCAAGGGGTAAAGTTAGCGTCATCTGAAGATTTTTGGCAAAACCACGGTGAAAGGATTTCTTTAAGTGGTTTAGCACGGGAGTTAATTGCAGTTAGTCAAGCAGAACAAAGGCGGCTCCAACAAGAAACACAAGAACGGCAACAGCGAGAACTTCAGCAACAGATAAAAGCACGTCTTGCAGCGCAGACCACTACTAAAGTAGCTGTAGGTTCCACGCTTGTAGTAGGTGCAGTGGCAATTTTTGCCTTTGCTCAGTGGAGAGAAGCTCAAGTTCAATCCCAGGTTGCCCAACTACAAAGCTTGAATACAATTGCCACACAATCTTTAAACTCAAATTCGCAACTGGATGCACTGATCAACAACGTAAAAGCCGGGAAGGAATTGCGAAAAGTTGAATCATTAAGTAGAGCAGATGCGGATACCAAGATGCAGGTTGTAGCCAACCTGCGCCAAGTATTTTACGAAACTAGAGAGCAAAACCGTCTTGTGGGGCATGAGTATTCAGTTTCGCAAGTCGCCTTCAGCCCGGATGGCAAGACCATTGCAAGTGCAAGTTTTGACAAAACAGTGAAACTGTGGCGGATGGATGGCAGTCTCATTACTACCCTCAAGGGGCATGAGGATTTACTTTGGCAAGTCGCCTTCAGCCCGGATGGCAAGACCATTGCAAGTGCTAGTGCTGACAAAACAATGAAACTGTGGCGGATGGATGGCAGTCTCATTACTACCCTCAAGGGGCATGAGGCTGAGGTTTATGATGTCGCCTTCAGCCCGGATGGCAAGACCATTGCAAGTGCTAGTGCTGACAAAACAATGAAACTGTGGCGGATGGATGGCAGTCTCATTACTACCCTCAAGGGGCATGAGGCTGAGGTTTATGATGTCGCCTTCAGCCCGGATGGCAAGACCATTGCAAGTGCTAGTGCTGACAAAACAATGAAACTGTGGCGGATGGATGGCAGTCTCATTACTACCCTCAAGGGGCATGAGGCTGAGGTTTATGATGTCGCCTTCAGCCCGGATGGCAAGACCATTGCAAGTGCTAGTAGGGACAAAACAGTGAAACTGTGGCGGATGGATGGCAGTCTCATTACTACCCTCAAGGGGTATGAGGATTCAGTTTGGCAAGTCGCCTTCAGCCCGGATGGCAAGACCATTGCAAGTGCTAGTAGGGACAAAACAGTGAAACTGTGGCGGATGGACGGCAGTCTCATTACTACCCTCAAGGGGCATGAGGGTTATGTTTCTGATGTCGCCTTCAGCCCGGATGGCAAGACCATTGCAAGTGCTAGTAGGGACAAAACAGTGAAACTGTGGCGGATGGATGGCAGTCTCATTACTACCCTTAAGGGGCATGAGGCTGAGGTTAGGCAAGTCGCCTTCAGCCCGGATGGCAAGACCATTGCAAGTGCAAGTGAAGACAAAACAGTGAAACTGTGGCGGATGGATGGCAGTCTCATTACTACCCTCAAGGGGCATGAGGCTGAGGTTTTGCAAGTCGCCTTCAGCCCGGATGGCAAGACCATTGCAAGTGCTAGTAGGGACAAAACAGTGAAACTGTGGCGGATCGATGGCAGTCTCATTACTACCCTTAAGGGGCATGAGGCTGAGGTTAGGCAAGTCGCCTTCAGCCCGGATGGCAAGACCATTGCAAGTGCTAGTAGGGACAAAACAGTGAAACTGTGGCGGATGGATGGCAGTCTCATTACTACCCTCAAGGGGCATGAGGATTTACTTTGGCAAGTCGCCTTCAGCCCGGATGGCAAGACCATTGCAAGTGCTAGTAGGGACAAAACAGTGAAACTGTGGCGAATGAATGGCAGTCTCATTACTACCCTTAAGGGGCATGAGGCTGAGGTTAGGCAAGTCGCCTTCAGCCCGGATGGCAAGACCATTGCAAGTGCTAGTAGGGACAAAACAGTGAAACTGTGGCGGATGGATGGCAGTCTCATTACTACCCTCAAGGGGCATGAGGATTTACTTTGGCAAGTCGCCTTCAGCCCGGATGGCAAGACCATTGCAAGTGCTAGTGGTGACAAAACAGTGAAACTGTGGCG
>NZ_JACJSH010000110.1:0-11498 GCF_014698055.1 Nostoc sp. FACHB-133 | reverse complement strand
TGTTAATACTGCTTAAAAAGTATAAATAAATTTATACTACTGGGAAAATGATTTAGTGATCGCTTGTTTTTTACTGGATCTGACGAAACCGCATAGCTCCCACCAAACATCCCTACAACAGCTGTACCTTGATGAATACCACACCGAAACTGTACGCTAGTAAGTCTGTCACCATCGAATACACCTTGCTCTCGCCAGCGCTGGTTCAAGTCAGCCAGTGAGCGGTGCATTGCTCTTGCTGTATTGATGGCACGACGTACCTGTTCATTGGGGGTTAGTTCTTCCGGCGCTCCATATAAAGCTAAAATAGCATCTCCCATAAATTTATCTACAGTACCGCCATTACCAAATACAACCTTGGTCATAGCTTCTAAATATTCATTTAGCAATTCTGCGACTCGTCGGGATCTGAGAGTATTTGATAGCTGTGTAAAACCCACGATGTCACTAAACAAAACTGTAATTAAGCGTGGTTCTGGGCGCAAATCTAATGTTAAATCTCCGGTTGCGGCTTTTTGCACCAATACAGCCGGTAAAAAGCGCTTTAATACTGATTCTGTTAAATAAGTATTTAACTCCACAATTCGTCGTTCATTTTCTTTTAATGCTAAAAGATTGCGAACTTCCGCCAAAAGTTCCCGATCATTGAATGGTTTTGCTAAATAAGCATCCGCCCCATGTTCTGTACCTTCGATGCGGGTTTCTTCATCAACTTTCGCTGTCAGTAGAATGATGGGCGTTCCTTTCAGCTTTTCCTCTTTGCGGATCATCTGAATCATCTCAAGTCCGCTCACCAAGGGCATCATTAAATCAGTCACAATCAAGCTGGGTATAATTTCCTTCGCTAGACTGTGCCCTTCATAACCGTTACGAGCTGTGCGTACATGATAACCGTTACGGCGGAAAATTTCAGATACATAGGTTCGCAAATCTGGGTTGTCATCTACAACTAAAATTGAGTGCTGAGTCTTAAGTGCTGAGTCTTGCGTATCAATATTAGGAGAGCAATTTATTGTAATATCTTCAATATTGTCTGTTGTTGACTCTACCAGTTCTAAATCAGCCAATTCTACGCTAGCGCGGCTTGTGTTCACTTCGACAGGGGTTTCTAGTACTTGCTGTACGGGTAAATGACCATTTCCAGTCACAAGCCATAAACTAAAGGTAGTACCTTGGCCATAAACTGATTCCACAGTGACGTGGCCACCATGCAATTCTACCAATTCTTTAACTAAGGCTAAACCCAAACCACTGCCTTCATAGGAACGGTTTGCTGAACCTTCAGCTTGGCGGAAGCGCTCAAATAGATGGGGAATTTGTTCTTTAACAATGCCAATTCCCGTATCTTGTACTTGTAATATGCAACGATCTTGTTCAGATTTTAGTCTGACGCTGATCGTGCCACCTTCGGGGGTAAACTTCATGGCATTTGACAAAAGGTTATAAACCACCTTGTCGAATTTTTCCATGTCCAAGTACACCGGAGAACATTCATCTAACTGGGTGGCGAGATGCAGTCTCTTTTTCTCACAGTAGGGACGAAAAGATTCCACAATTTGGCTGACAAATTCGACTAAATCGCAGGGATGGAAACTAGGCTGCATTCTTCCCGCATCTAAGCGTTGTAAATCCAGGAGTTGATTTACCAGTCGTAGCAAACGGCGGGAGTTACGCAGGGCGATCGCACTTTGGGAGTAAGATAATCCTTCACCAGCAGCCACCGCCGACTCTAGAGGCCCTTGAATCAAGGTGATCGGTGTGCGAAACTCATGGGAGATATTTTGGAAAAATTCGGTTTTTTGTTTATCTAACTCCAGTAAGCGTTCAGCTTGTTGACGAGTTTTTTGATACAGGTGTGACTGTTGCACAGCGATCGCTGCTTGGGCTGCTACTGCTTTCGCCAAATCGATATCAGATGGCAGCCATTGACGTACTTTTTTACCTTCATGCAAGGTAATACTACCAATACATTTACCATCAGCCAATAATGGTACAAACATTAGCGATCGCGCTGGCATTTTTAACGGCAAATTAAAACCCTGTATATCTGAGGGAGAATGGCTCACATTCCCAATTACCACAGGCTCATGTGTCTGTAGCATTTGTTGGAGGATGGGATTCTCTTGTATAGATGATTGAGAATAGGGTAATCTCTGGGCTGATAGATGGTTATTGTCTGGGCCTGGCGATGCCTGTGGCGAGCTGTGCCTACGTAAACTTTCCAAATGTTGAAAACTGTCATACAAGGCAACACACTCGACAAACTCATCTTCTTCTGTCCACAAAGACAGGACGCAACCATCGACTTGTAAGGCTTGTCCTAGTTGTTGAGTAATAGCCGCAAAGATATCTTGGGGGTCTAGACTAGAGCGAATCGCGCTAGTAATCGTATTAATTAAACTCTCTCGCTTGGCAAGGGCACGTACTTGTTCGTAAGCATAAGCTTGAGACAAAGCTAAGGCTGCCTGATCCGCTACCATCAACACTAGCTGCACCTCATCCTCTCCCCAGAAGCGGGGCACAGAACACTGGTGCAGTGCCAGCACTGCCATCAGTTCTTGTTGGCAGATCAATGGCACAACTAAACTAGAACAAATATTAGCGACAACAAAAGCTTCTCCACGTTCGCGCAGTTCGGGAGTATTACCGTGAATGCGTTCATCATCGGTTACATCGTGAATCACCTGGACTTCACGGGTTTCCCACACTGTCTGAGCCAAAACAGTCAGAGGGGTAGAGGGGGAGAGGGACACAGCAGAAGAATTATTTGCCTGCACCTCTGCTGGTGTATGTTCCCCTGCTTCTTCTGAAAGAGCTTTCTGATAAATAAATCCTTTATCCGTCAACTGCTCATCTTGGAAGGGACGTAACAGACAGACATCCACCTCCAACATGTGACCCACTGTATCTACAATTGCCTGCAAAATTTGTCTGTAGTCTAAAGCACTACGAATCGTATTTGTGACAGTATTCAGCAGCGACTCTTGTCGGAGTGTGCGTGTAAGTTCGCGGGTGCGGGCTTTGAGGACATTGTGAGTATCCAA
Source organism: Nostoc sp. FACHB-133 (assembly GCF_014698055.1). Taxonomy (NCBI): domain Bacteria; kingdom Bacillati; phylum Cyanobacteriota; class Cyanophyceae; order Nostocales; family Nostocaceae; genus Nostoc; species Nostoc sp. FACHB-133. The sequence goes on along the minus strand of NZ_JACJSH010000110.1, from coordinate 8,454 downwards.
AGCTTGGCGTACCACAGCTTTAAGTTCCTCAGCTTCCCACGGTTTGGTGACATATTTAAAGACCTTACCAGCGTTGATTGCTTCCACCAAGTCTTCGACATCGGTGTAGCCAGTTAAAATAATTCGGATAATATCTGGATATTGAGTTGCTGTCAGGCTCAAAAATTCTGTACCGCTCATCATCGGCATTCGCTGATCGGAGATGATCACCGCGACCTCTCCCTCTTGAGCCAGAAGATCGAGGGCCGCAGGGCCAGAGGTTGCCCTTAGCACCTTATAGTCGCGATAAAAGGTGCGGTAAAGCAAGTCAAGGTTGTCTGGCTCATCATCGACAACCAAAATTTTAGGCTTACTGTTTGCTTGGGATTTCATGCACCGCTTTCCTGCTGCAACGGCAGTCGGATAAAGAATAATCTGATCAGGGAAGGATTTTTCTGAGTCAGGTAAGAGCAGAGCATTTCCACCAATAAGGCTCTTTGTCTACATGACTGCTGAGTGTAGGAGCGTTTACTCACGGTAATTCGTTTCAATTGCTTATACCTATTACCGTTTGCTTTAGTGCAGTGTAATTGCTTTCATAGTCAGTTATAGGGTTATAGAGTCGATCCTTGCTAGTCAAATCTTCTTTCACCTCCTGCGAGCAATGTCTAATACTACATACAGCACTCATAGCTAGCTGAAAAATCCAGATGAAGCTGCATATTAAGTTTTCCCTCCGCAGCAGTTGTACTAACACTTGCACGTAAATTTTATTTATGGTAGTCATGGTAGAGTCAGCAAAATTAAAACAATAAGATTTAAAACCAAAGTATACTATTAGACAAATACCTCTTTCTAATTTAGCAATCAGAACTATCATTAAGACAAGTGGTATTGGTGAAGAAGGTAGGGATAGGAATCTGCAATATTCCTGCCTAGCATCTGTACAGCCTGTTTCTATTACTTAGCAGCAAAGTCTTGTTAGTGTAGCGTCAATTGCATAAATAAGTTCAGTATTACACCTAAAGATGGTTTACAACCAAAGTTTGTTGTTAGTGTACTTACTTAACAATTTTATTAGTAATGCCTACAGGTAAGTTATGCTATATGTCTACCCATTAACCTAAACCTGTACGATTTACAGGTGTTTTTGTGGTAAACAGACTGGTATACTCCCTATCTCAAGCAAGGGATGCATCTAATCTTACTGAACTTAAGATTGTAGCTTTATGAAGCTGTAACTTCTAAGACTCTTTCAAAAAGACGGACTATAAAGCCCCAAACTAAAGTGTAAAACTTTGTATGCTTATAAGCAAAAGCAAATGAGCAGTCTTAGGTCAGTTCAATCTACTGGGAATATATAAAGTTTTTATGCGGTTAAAAGGGTGTTTGAGGATATTTGAGAAAATTTTCGTTAAATAAAATCAATACTAAACTAGCCTTGAAATATCGGTCTTTTCATCCATACCAGCAACAGCCAATCGATCCAGCTTGCTGCGAATTTCAAATTCGTACAGCTACACCTACTGATTTGATCGGTGTTTCCCAAATTATTGCTGAAAGCTTTCACTCCCAAAAAGGTATGTGGGGATGGGCTTTTCCATTGTTACGTCTGGGCATTTACGAAGACTTAAGGCATCGGATGACATCACCTCCACCCCGCCATGTTTGTTTAGTCGCCTTGGAAGCTAACAATGGTGCGGCTAATAACTTAGTAGGAAGTGTAGAACTGGGTGTACGTTACAGTGATTCCTGGGGCCAGGCTGGCATAGGTTTTCCTTACTTATCTAATTTAGCCGTTCACCCAAAATACCGTAGACATGGAGTGGCTTCAGGGTTACTGACTAGCTGTGAAAAAGTTTCCCGCGAATGGGGATTTCAAGACTTATATCTTCACGTTTTGGAAAATAACCATCAGGCAAGGCAACTTTATTTCAAGGTGGGATATCGGGTACATAAAGTCGAATCAAATTGGAATACATTTTTATTAGGACGCTCAAGCCAGATGTTATTGCACAAGCATTTGAATGCTAATTTTAGTATCTGACATTTTGGTAAATTTTTATTTTGTAATTAGTTTGGAGAAAATCTATCATCAATATCGGCAACCAAAGCAGAAATTAACCTAATTAAAAAACTAGCTAATGTTAGCTAAATAGCTTGATATATAAAGCTTTAGATAATTTGTTTAAGTAGTTTTCATTGAGATTTTTATTATTTATTTAAAAAAAACATCAATAAAAAAACTTCACCAAAATAATTAAGGTGTTACATTTGGTCGTTTTTAACTTGTCATTAAACAATAAGTATTTTACATAGATATAATAAATGAATTACAATACAATCTAGCTGTACAATTACTTTGTTAAACCAGCGATCCCTCATAATAACTTTGTAATTAAGATATTCATCTTTATAAAAACTTTAATAAAACATTCTCTGAATTTGGCGACAAATCTGGTTATATCTCATAAAATATGATCACTCAATTACTAAACAATGCGTATTTATTACTATCTTAGTGAAATTGACCAAAAGACTCTTGATAATAAAAGAATTCAATGATCTGATTTGACATAAAAGCTAATTCTTTTTTGAAGTGCATACTACTACTAAATTCGTTGAAAGTTTAAAAAACATGGATAGCGAACAGCATCGACGCTATCAAATCTCTATGGTATCAACTTATTACCCTAAAACTAGTTTCCTTGACTCTGTTGTCATGCCAGATGGAACTGAGCAATCGCAAGGCTCGGATATCCTTACACGTTTACACAGTGGAGAAGTTTTTATCGTCAATAGTCGTAGGCGGAATGGATTAATCCTCTTTAAACGCTACCATGCAGAGTTTGCTGGACCTGGGGCTGCTGTGGGTGGGGATTACGACTGTGATTGCCAAAGGGCACTGCCCATAGGTAATCTGTCTTTATTAACCCCCGATTCTAATGAAGAACGGCAGAAAGCTTACTTGATTAGACGGCAGTGGATTCGATTGATCAAACAAATTACAGAAAACCCAATACCTGGGCAGCGAGTTCAGAAAATTCTCGATCAATTTGAACAATACTTTCCACCAGAAATAGTAGCTCTTTTGCCGGATGTTGCTTTTGCTCTTTTGGTAGGTGTGCTGCCACAAACGGTAGGATTAGTACGTCGTTTGGGCAGTGAGATGGATAGCCGATTTAATTATTGAGTGAATTGCTAAAATTCCAAATCGGCTATTGCTGCTTGGACTCTAGTAATCGTGCGTGCGTTTTCCTCTATTGTCCCAACAGTAATTCGCAATCCTCCGCTAATGTGTCGTACAAGAGTGCCGAGTTTTCTAAGTTTCTGGTGGAAAGTTTTTAGCACAGCATCTTGTGAATTTAAGCCATTGGGTTTAAAGCGTATGTAAACAAAATTAGCAGCGCTTGCGGTAATTTGTAGTTCTGGTTGCTGGGATAAAATTTCGATGAGTTTGGATCGTTCACTCAAAGTTTGGGGAATTGACTCCAGTAAGAGGGTGCGGTTTTGTAAAGCAACTAATGCTGCTGCTATGGAAAAGCTGGGGAGATTGTAAGGTAAGCGAACTTTTTCTAAAATGGCGATCGCTTCGGGATGAGCGACGCAATAACCAACACGGAGAGATGCCAATCGGAAAGCTTTAGAAAAAGTGCGTAATATTACCCAGTTGGGGCGCTGCGCTAATTCACCTACTAGGGTAGTTTGACTAAATTCAAAGTAAGCTTCATCAATTACTACCAAAATATGTTCGCTCAGACTTCTTAACCATGCCAGCTCTGCTGTCGTTAAGCTATTGGCAGTCGGCGAATTGGGATGTACTACGAAAACTACGCGAATGGGGGGATTTTGAGTTTGTTCGATCGCAGACTGTGCGGCTTTTAAGTCAATTTCAAAATTTGTTTCGTTTCTACCCACTGTTACTACAGGAATTCCCAACGTTTGTGCCAAAATTCCGTACATAGAGAAAGTAGGATTGGCAACGAGAATTGAACCTTCTTTTCCTAAACAAGTGGCGATTAATAAAGAACGGATTAGTTCATCAGAACCATTTCCAACAGAAATATTGGCAGCAGTATTGGATAGCGGGAGGGCGGCTGATTCATTGACGTATTCTGCGATCGCATCCTTGAGGGTTTCATGTCCACCATCCGGATAACGATTTGTTTCAATTACTTGCTGATATGTCCAGGCTAGCTTCTCTTTTAACTCAGGTGGTAAATCGTAGGGGCTTTCATTTGTATCCAGGCGATCAAACTGTGTGGAGACAGAATCGGCTGTATCACTGCTGGGATGGGGTTTATACGCGGTAAATTGGGCTAAATCTGACCGGATGAAGGGAAGCATAATTTTAGTCATTAGTCATTGGTCATTTGTCATTTGTCATTTGTCGTTAGTAACTAAACAAAGGACAAATGACTAAGGACATTAGTTATATGAGAGTTTAATATTTTATAACCTCAAGGTAAATGGCAAAAGAGACGAATTGCCTGCCAAATTTCTGCCATAACATCACCCAAGGCATGGTCACTGTCGAGTTCGACTAACTCCACCCCAGAACGGCAACGCGCAAAGTCACGACTAGCTTCGATGGGAATAACTTCATCCTTTTTTCCATGCAAAATTAGGGTGGGTATAGAACGTTGCAAAAATTTTTCTTGGTATTGGGCAGCATCTATAACGAAATCGTAACTTAAAGGAATTGATCGCTCCTCTCCATAGTGGTAGACCATAATATATTTTTCTTGCTGCCAACGCTCTACTTCTTCATCGCCTAGTTTGGGCAACCAATGGGATAAAAATCCAAAAGCTGGTGCTAGCAGCACAAGGCGTTCTACTTGTAAATATTGCTGTCCCAAGTGTGCGGCGGTCAAACCACCTAAACTTGAGCCAATCAGAGTTACTGGTGTAGAATCATTACTAAATTCTGCGGCAACTTGAGCGATCTGACGAGTGATTGTCAACTGCGAAAAATCGCCAGCATTGAGATCGGGGATTTTGAGCTTTGTTTGAATTTTGGCAAAGCGATCGCCTATATCCCGCGCTTTGGCAGAATTAGGACTGGAAGCGAAACCGTGAAGATATATATATTGCAAAGCTGTAAATAGTTAGGAGTTAGGGCTAATAAGTTAAGAATTTTAAGTTATGAGTTTTTTTATTCAACTTATAACTCATAACTCTTAACTCCTAACTCTTGCTTATTACCGCATTGTGACAAATTCTTCGGCTGAGGAGGGATGGATACCAACGGTGGCATCAAAGTCTTTTTTAGTTGCGCCCATCTTTACAGCGATCGCTACACCTTGGATAATCTCGGCGGCATTTTCACCTACCATGTGAGCGCCTAGCACTTTGTCAGTGTTGCTATCAACTACCAACTTCATCATTGTCTTCTCTTGCTTCCCAGTCAAACTATAGTACATGGGGCGAAAGCGAGTGCGAAAAATTGTTACCGCATCACCGAATTTTTCCCGTGCTTCGGCTTCTGTCAAGCCTACTGTTGCGGCTTCTGGGTTAGAAAATATGGCTGTGGGAACAGTTTCGTGACTGAATTCGCGGCGATTATTGCCAAACTCACTATCAGCAAAGGCGCGACCTTCGCCAATGGCGACAGGAGTTAAATTGATTCGGTCAGTGACATCGCCAACGGCAAAGATATTCGGTTGATTCGTTTGGCTATATTCATTGACTGCGATCGCATTTGTGGTGTTGTACCCTGGCCCTTCCATAGAAGTAGCAACAACATCAACCCCAGCGTTTTCTAAACCTAGTCCATCTACATTGGGAGTTCGACCAGTCGCCACTAAAAACACGTCCGCGATTATTGGTTCTTGGTCTTCCCCTGATAAAGTAAGTTTAAATCCTTCCGTCACACATTCAACTGTTTTTACCACATTATTCTTAATCAGCCGAATTCTGTGGTTTGTCATTCCCTCTTCAATTTCTGTGCGGACATCTTCATCAAACCCATTCAAAATCTTGTCACCTCTGGTAATTTGTGTCACCTCAGAACCCAAACCGCGCATAATACAGGCAAATTCTGTGCCGATATAACCAGCGCCAAGAATGACGATGTGTTTTGGTTGTTCTTTTAGATGAAAGATTTCGTTAGAGGTAATGCCATATTCCATCCCTGGTAAATCTGGTTTGATAGGACGACCACCAACAGCAATTAAAATTTTGTCTGCTGTCACTTTGCGTCCATCAACTTCTACGGTGTGAGAGTCTAGCAATGTGGCGCGACCGGAAAATAGTTTTACACCAGCTTTTTCTAAGAAGTTTATGTGTAGTTGCGATAGTCGCCGAACTTCCTTATCTATAGATGTAATGAAATATTCCCAATCCAACTCAGCATTACCGACTTTCCAGCCATAGCCTGAAGCTTCACTAAACAGTGCGGGAAAGTGAGAGGCATAGACCATAAGTTTTTTGGGAACGCAACCGCGAATCACACAAGTCCCACCAACTAAATCATATTCAGCGATCGCCACTTTTGCCCCATAGCTAGCCGCCCGTTTAGAAGCCGCCAAGCCTCCAGAACCCGCACCAATTACAAATAGGTCGTAATCAAAAGTCATAAATTTATGTTCTCTCTAGCAAAAAGTTAGTTACTGGGAACTTACACACAGAATGTCATTGAACTATATAAGAAGGATATCCGGTGAACCCTGTGTAAGTCCTATCCTTGATTTAATCTAGCGTTAGCAGATGTTCTCTGGTCGTAGGGAATATCACTTTTTGCTTTGGTTGCTGTAGAGTCAGTCACTAAAACTGTTTGTCATAGTTCTTTTTCAGGTGTCGGTCATAAGTCTGTGCTACTGCATTGGAGCAGCTAAGTTGCGCTAAGTCATACAGGACTTACGCAAAATTATGATACAAAGAACCGCGTTTGCAGAGAGGTACCTCCATTAGCAGTTTTGTTTTATGTGCTTGGAGAGCCAGTTGGGGTTACAGGTGTTGTCTCTGTTGGAGTTGGGGTTACAGGTGTTGTCTCTGTCGGGGTTGGGGTTACAGGTGTTGTCTCTGTCGGGGTTGGGGTTACAGGTGTTGTCTCTGTTGGGGTTGGGGTTATAGGTGTTGTCTCTGTTGGGGTTGGGGTTATAGGTGTTGTCTCTGTTGGGGTTGGGGTTATAGGTGTTGTCTCTGTTGGGGTTGGGGTTATAGGTGTTGTCTCTGTTGGGGTTGGGGTTATAGGTGTTGTCTCTGTTGGGGTTGGGGTTATAGGTGTTGTCTCTGTTGGGGTTGGGGTTATAGGTGTTGTCTCTGTTGGGGTTGGGGTTACAGGTGTTGTCTCTGTTGGGGTTGGGGTTACAGGTGTTGTCTCTGTCGGGGTTGGGGTTATAGGTGTTGTCTCTGTCGGGGTTGGGGTTATAGGTTTTGTTGTAGTTGAAGTGTCCGGTTTTGTTGTAGTTGAAGTGTCAGGTTTTGCTGTAGTTGAGGTGTCAGGTTTTGTTGTAGTTGAGGTGTCAGGTTTTGCTGTAGTTGAGGTGTCAGGTTTTGTTGTAGTTGAGGTGTCAGGTTTTGTTGTAGTTGAGGTGTCAGGTTTTGCTGTAGTTGAAGTGTCAGGTTTTGCTGTAGTTGAAGTGTCAGGTTTTGCTGTAGTTGAAGTGTCAGGTTTTGTTGTAGTTGAGGTGTCAGGTTTTGTTGTAGTTGAGGTGTCAGGTTTTGTTGTAGTTGAGGTGTCGGGTGTAGGAGTTAGTTGCACAAAAGAGGGATTTTCAATTACTCCCTCACCTTTTATCGGTGGCTGTGCTTTCAAAGCCGCAGCAGTTTCGGCTTGAACTTTGGTGATTGCAGGATCAGGCGTAGGTACAGGACTTTGCCTGTTCAAATCAAGTTCCCGAACTAGTTGGCTCGTTTCATAAAAATTTCTCAGATCAAAATCATACAATCTTTCAAATTTCCCTTTAACTATAATCACCATTTGCCCTGCTTCTAACACCTTAGTTTCAGAAGCTTCTTTGTTAGAAACTTCAATGCCACTATTTGTTAGCGCACCCACAATCGTGGTGTCTGTTTGTTGGTTGTAGCGTACAAATAATGCTGAACCACGAATTGCTGCTGCTGCATTTGGTGTTTGTATACGTGTTTGCCCCTGTCCTGGTGGGATGAGTAACAACACAGTCCCATTTGAAAGTTTAAAGTCACGTGTCTTCGGCAAAAATTGAAATAACGCCTGTTCTCCAACTCGTGCCAAGGAGCCATCATTGAAACGCAAATCTGCTAGTGAAGCTCGACCAGTTGCCACCCCGTCCCCAGGAGTCATTGCATCTAATTTACGTGCAGGACGTTTCTTTTGTTTATCTTTGGGTATCAGTTGTACTATGTTGCGGAGATCCTGAATTTCTGCTCGCGTTAGAGGAGTTATGGCACTTAAGTAGGACAGGGTGAAAAAACCAAATTGTGTAAAGATAAGTAAATACACATAATGTATCTACCACGGTAACAGGTATATGGGCAGCCGTTTAAGGGTAT
>NZ_JACJSH010000011.1:0-191150 GCF_014698055.1 Nostoc sp. FACHB-133 | reverse complement strand
AGAGCAAATGCTCTTTTAGCCTGTTCAATACCGATGAGTGATGCTTGGAGCGATCGCTTGACCATAGGACAAAAAGCTGCTCCTTAAATCATTAACTTTAAGTTTTATTAATATCTACAATTTTATCGCTTTTGTTATGATGTGAGCATTTTACTCCTCTAAAGTTATACAAAATCCCAGAGTATGATCTCACCTTTTTAAATTTTTGTGTCAAACTCAAACGTTATACACTTATCTTATACATTTCAACCTTTTGGCAATACCTAAATTCAAACGCTTATCTGTAATGCTTAAGTAGATTTTATAGAGCTACTTGCTAATCATTTGCTTGGTTTCAAACCATAGTTGCATTACATAGATATCATCCAAATATATATTTTGTATTTAGAAAGTGGCGTTGCTGAATTCAGATATGAAAATGATTTTGTGTGATTTCAAAACCCTTGTAGAGACGTTGCAATGCAACGTCTCTACACCAAGATTCATATATCTAATCAGCAACGCTTATATATTTATTTACCGAGGAATTAACAATGATGTGGATGACACTGTTATCATCAGCAGCATCGGATTTTGAGCTTGTGAATTATCATCTGCATTGAAAGGGTCAATTTTAAAACTTGAACTTTCAACCGACTTTATGGGCATCACCTTACCAGAAACCACGTGATACGTCAGGAGTTCCTGGATCTTATTAATATTTTCAAGCAATGTCTCTATAGTACCGGCTGGAAGCTTTGCGAATGCTTTATCTGTAGATGCAGAGGCGATAAATGAGTCAACCCCTTTGAGAGTATCTATGAGATTGGCAGCCTTGATTGCATCAACTAGGGTGCTAAAAGAACCAGAGGTTACGGCACGATCACTAATATCAGCCATTTATTTCACTTGGTTGTGTGTAATTTTGCTAACAATTTTTTATCATGACATTTTAGCGTTAGAAATCATGTTTGAGTAAGCGGTTGAGTGGCGTATAAGTTGTATAAAATGAGCTAAAAAAATTAAATAATTAAAATAGAGCAGATTTTAGGAGTTAGAAGTTTGGAGTTAATGGAAAAATATTGTTAGCGACAATCTAAAATTTTTTATCAGGTTTGTGGTATATCGCGGAATCTGTAAGAAAACGAGGTTTTAGTATCAGTTTTACCCCACCCTAACCCTCCCCTTATAAAGGGGAGGGAACGAGATTCTCTTGTTTTCCCCCAATGTATCGGGGGGATTAAGGGGGGTAAATTCTACTTGTTTACACCAAGCTTTTTAGGAAAGAGGAATAGAAGTGAGGTCAAAGTGTATTGCATACAAAGAAAAAGCGCTATATTAACCACACAATTGATTCCAAGGCCAACATGGTATAAGTTTAGTTATTTCACTTTTTCAAAACTAAATTGAAGGAATTTAAATACCCAGTAATAGTTTTAGCTAACGTCTTCTGCTGTTTTTTTGTAGTTATTGCCATTACTTGATATAATCTTCCTTCGGCAACATACATTCTACTTTTAGTGATTTTTCCTCCAGAATTGATGTACTCAATTTCTTTGCCAGGATGATTATTATAACTACGAATATTTCTTTGACTAATTAAATTGCTTTTCGTAGTCTTTAAAGCCATATCTCGTGCATTATTCAGTACAGCTTGTGGGTCAGTGATTTTACCATAACTATAAGGAAAATCATTGTAAACAACTATGTATGCTACTTCCTGTTTTGGCGGTTGTGCAGCAAATATTTCTAAGGTAATTTCCCCCATATAAGTTTTTTGGAATTCGGTATTTCTGTTGGGTCTTCCCGGCATCAAAATAGTAAAGCGACCATCGGGAGCGGTGTATACCTTCCATTGTGGCTGCACGGTTTTAGGGACGGTTGGTTTGACAACAACCGCCGGAGGTTTAGGTTGACGCGCTTCCACGAGAATAGAACCACCACAGATAAAGGTGGCGGCGATTAATGGCAACAGACTTTTAACTGTCATAAGTTTTACCTTTTGAGATGCTAATCTCACTGATGATGCTAGCTGTTATAACCTAGCAGCACATAAAGCAGCACCTATTAGCCCCACTTGTGGGTTGAGGATAACATACACGGGGATCTCTTCAAGGAGGGAGCGCATCCTGCCTTTTTGAGTGAAGTTTAATAAGAAACCGCTATTTTGAATTAAGGGGAGAATTTTAGGCGCAATCCCACCAGCGATGTATAAGCCACCATAAGGTAAGAGTTTCAGGGCGAGATTGCCGGCTTCTGCACCATAAGCTTCTATAAATAATTGCAAAGTTTGTTCGGAAAGGCGATCGCGTTTTTCTAGTGCGGCTGTACCAATAGCAGCACCAGGATCGACACTTTTCTCTTCTTGTCCGGCTTCTTGTTCCCAAGTTCTGACGATTTTGGCGATATCTGGTGATTCGGCGGCAAATTTGCGATCGCGCAAAAATTGATAAATCGCCACAATTCCCATTCCAGAAACTACCCGTTCCACAGAAATGCGTTGGATATCATGTTTATCCAGCAGGTATTTCAACAATTGAAACTCGATCTCGTTTCGAGGGGCAAAGTCAGCGTGTCCACCTTCTGAGGGAAAAACTTGATAGTGGTTTCCCTGCTTAATTAAAAATCCTTGCCCTAAGCCAGTACCAGCACCAATAATTCCAATCGGGGCTTCGGGTTGAGATTTGCCAACTTGCAATGTCAGCAAGTCTTGTTTTTGTAAACCTGAAATGCCATAGCCAACGGCGGCGAAGTCGTTAATCAAAGAAATATGTGGGATACCCAATTCTTCTTCTAACCGTTCGGTATCTAGGAACCAGGCTAAATTGGTAAGTTTGGCAGTATTTTTGACAATGGGCCCTGCGATCGCAAAACAAGCCTTTTCTGGTATTGGTGTATTAGCTTTGATCAAAAACTGCTGCACTATGGGTACTAAATCGGGAAAATCAGCACTGTGGTAACTTTCCTGATAAATAGTATGTAAACTGGGTGAATCTGATGTTTCAACCAATCGCAGAATAGTTTTCGTACCGCCGATATCTCCTGCTAGTAATAAAGTCATAAAAGTTATTGGTGAATTAATTACTTTATTTGTGGGATATACCCAACCTACCAGAAGCTATGAACACAAATATCTATCAGAAGTTTAAGCAAATCGAATCACTTCCTCTATGTGGGTTAAATGGGAAGTATCTCCCGTTAGTTCTAATAACCATTCTGGATCTTCGCGTACCACTTTTACCAATGAACATAAAGAAGCCTTGACTTCTGTTTTGGCAATTTCCCCCACTAGCCCCATTGCTCCCCCCAACACAGATGCACCGTGTGCCACTAACAGGATATCCTCTGGGAAGAACTCAGTAGCTAAACATCTGGCAGTTTGCCCAGAACGTTCTCGCACTTTTTCGTGAGTTTCAGGATATTTGGCGGCGATGCGCGAGGTATAGCTGGTGTCAATTCTGGGGAATAATTTTGCTAATGCTGGAGCTGAAAGTCTTTCGGGTTCTTCTGTCATCCAAGCTGGATTTAGCCATTCACTCAAACCTGTTTCCAATTTAATTGGCAAGTTGAGCAATTCTGCAACTGCATTTGCCGTTTGTACGGTTCGGAGGAAAGGAGAAGCGAAAATATGACCAATATTTTCTTTTTTCAATCGTCTAGCTAACTGCTGTGCCTGCACCATACCATCATCAGACAAAGGTGGATCGTAGCGTCGTTCGGCGGTGATAAACCAATCGGGGTTTACGAAATCGAGGCGGTTAGCGTGTCTTGCTATCCAGACTATTTGACTCATAGGTTTAATGATTCCGGTGAATAGAATTCGCCGCTAAACAAATATATAGATATCTGCAAGGAGGGCTGCAAATATTAATATAGGACAAAAATCGTAATAATATTTAATAATGCTAATGATTAGGAAAGATTATAAGTGCTGTCAATGTAGCTTTTCTTAAAGCCTTTTTAGCCAAGTGTCTAAAGCAATATCAACTAAAATCTCTAGAGAGTTAGTTCCACTCAGAATAAGTTTTTCATATTTTTCATAACAGATGCGTGGTCGCTCATTTAGTGATTCACCCTCTACACATCTTTTTATTGTTTCTATAAAAGACGGGTATTCATATAAATTACTCACTCTATTTTTATTACTGATAAAGGCTCTAGGGTAGTGAATTATTCTAGAAAAAGTAGTCAAATCTTTATCACTACAAATATGCATTCTGAGAGTGGTTTGTCTATAATGTGGGTCTGGTTCAGGTAATCTTAGAAATAGGTTAGGTCTACCTTGAAAACCATAAAAAGTGCTACCAAAGTAAAACTCAGCACAGAGCTTATTTTTTCCTTTACCATATTCAATAGAATTAGGTTTAACAATTTCTTGAATGCGTTTGTCAAAGCCAAGAATTTTTTTACGAATTCTGAGTACAGCCTCTCGCTCATTTTCACTAGAATTGTCACATTTAGATAGTCGGTTAATAATTGCTCTAGGAGGAGCAGGTATATCTTCATTAACATCTCTTTCTTGATAATTAATTTCTACTTTTGACAATTTGCCATTATCTAAGTCTTTTAGTTCTAAATAAAAGTTTTGATTTGCCACCAATATTTGAAATTGGAGAAATTGAATAGACAGATGACTGTACTTTCTATCTGTAAAATTATCTCGATGGAAATTAGGCTTAATTGCTATCAACCAAATGGGTTGTCCATAATCAACCTCTTCCTGGAAGGGTTTATTCTCAAGTAAAGCTTCATAATATCTAGTTAGTTGCTGAACAATATATCTGTCTTCACCGTTTTTCAATTCCAGCACTACTAACTGTTTGTTCTCATTCAATGCTAAAATATCGCAAATTTGACCATTAACATAATATTGTCGCTTTAGCGGAATTAATCCGAAAAGTTCCTTTAAATTCGCCCAGACAAAATCTTCTAAATCAGCCTCAGTAGCAAATTTCCAACTATTACCCGTTTTTATTAAATTCACGAAATCCATTATCTTGCTCTAACTTCAGTAAATTACTACCTTTAGTATTCCCAAAAGTTAGATATTAATCTATCCAGTTGTTTATAACTTCAACCATCCAAATAGTTGCGCTACAGTTAATTTAAAATCGTTCACTAAATCGGGAACTGGTAATATTTCTTGTTCTTCTTGTAAAAGTTCTGGTTGCTGCTTTGGTGGATAAACTAAAACTGAATGCTCATCTGGATCAATTAAGCAACCTAAACGACTACCATGTTTTAAACAATGTAGAATATTTCCAGTTACTTTAGTCTGACTTTGATCGGGCGAAAGAATCTCAATTGTCCAGTCTGGATATGTGTGAAAAACATTCGCCACATCCCCATATTCATCTATAGGAATCCGTTCCCAAGCAAACACAGCAACATCAGGAACAATCGAACGTCCGCCGTAGACGCTCGAAGAGCGGCTTCCCGCAGGGTAAGTACACCTCAATTCTGGGAAAGCAAGGGCAACTTTTCGACTTTCACTTACTTCATTTATACCTGTGACTAACGTACCCTGTAATTTGCTATGTTTTCCTTGAGGCATTGGCTTTTGAATAATTTGACCATTGATGTATTCTGAGCTAGGTTTTGTTTCTGGTAGTTTCAAAAAATCTTCTAAAGTTAGGGGTTTAGTGGGTGGTTTTACCATCTGCTTGTACTTCCTAATTTTTTACATACAACAATCATGTATCGTTTAAAATTTTAACTGGGTAAGCACGAATTGCATCATCGACAGTCACAATAGTAAGGTCATGCTGCAAAGCTTGACAAATTAGCATTCGGTCAAACGGATCGCGATGGATATTAGGAAGCTTGCTAAGTTGTACAACACTATCCTCTGTTAAAGGAAGACTAGTAATCAAATGCCGCTCACGCTGTATCGGCAGATAAATCTCAGGTGATTGAGGTAAAGGTAATTTGCCTAATTGATACTTAACGGTTGCTTCCCAAATAGAAATTATACTTAGATATACATCATTATCCGTATTACGAATAATCTCTATAAACGTATTTGATAAACGGCGATCGCTACTAATAAACCAGAGGAAAATATGGGTATCTAGTAGGAGTTTCATTTACCCTCAAACTCACTTATAATATTCTCTGGCAGTGGTTCATCAAAATCATCGGGTACAATAAACTCTCCTGCACAGAGTCCGAATGGTCTAGATAGATCAGGTGCTTTTACCGTCGGTTTAATTTCAGCAATTGGCTTTCCACCACGTATAACTACAAGAGTTTCCCCAGCTTCAACGCGTTGAAGGTAGCCTAATAAGTCACGTTTTATTTCATCGACACTAATCCAGTTCATAATAAATTTATTGGATTGTTACTCTACTATTATCATACCCTAAATAATATTTTTAACCCGCTTGTCACTAATCAATTCTATTACTGTAACTGTTAAATAATTTATTTGCGAAACTCATCCCAAAGTTCAAATAATCTATTGAATGCTACTACCTCAGATTCAGTTTGATCGATGATGAATAAATACCAATTTATAGCATTACCCATGTGATAATTTTTGCGTAACCACTCATCAAACTTATCTTCTAGCTCGCAATTGAGTTGCTCTACTTCAGGAATATTGTGTTCAATAACTGCTTGTTTATAACCTAGTAGCAAAGCCTGTAGCGCGGTTAAAGACTTCCTGCCAAGATAAAAGCCAGGGCGCGAACGGACTGTGTTAAGAAAATCTTGAAATGTTGAACCCTTAAATAATGCAAACATCAATATAATATTTACCCTAAATAAGCTTTTTTGACTCGCTCATCACTAATTAATTCTGATGCTACACCTGTTAAGGTGATAGAACCCGCTTCTAAAACATAACCGCGATCGGCAATTTGTAATGCCAAGTTAGCGTTTTGTTCAACTAACAAAATAGTCACGCCTGTAGCACGGAGATTTTCAATAATCGAGAAGATTTCCCGGACGATCGC
This sequence comes from Nostoc sp. FACHB-133, assembly GCF_014698055.1. NCBI lineage: Bacteria > Bacillati > Cyanobacteriota > Cyanophyceae > Nostocales > Nostocaceae > Nostoc > Nostoc sp. FACHB-133. The sequence goes on along the minus strand of NZ_JACJSH010000011.1, from coordinate 184,215 downwards.
AGGTGCTAAACCTAAGCTAGGCTCGTCTAAAAGTAAGAGTTGTGGTTTACTCATGACAGCCCGTGCGATCGCTAACATTTGTTGTTCACCACCACTGAGGGTTCCTGCTAGTTGATTGCGTCTTTGTGACAAACGTGGAAATAGCTCAAATTGACGCTGAATATCTGCTTTTATCTCAGCTTGATTGGAGCGAATATAAGCACCCAAAAGTAAATTATCAAATACTGTTTGTCGCGCTAATACTCTACGTCCTTCAGGACAATGAGCGATACCAAGTTGTACAACTTCGTGAGTTTGGCGGCGGGTAATATTATGTCCATTATATAAAATTACGCCACTCTTAGGATTAACTACTTTAGATATGGCGCGGAGTGTGGTAGTTTTACCAGCACCATTAGCACCAATGAGAGTAACTACCTCGCCCTTTTGAATAATCAAATTAATCTTTTTTAGAGCTTGGATACCACCATAATTTACATCAAGTTCTTGAACTTCTAAAATTGTATAATTTGGTTTACTATCGGCTTTCATCGGCGGTTTACAGAAATGTTGATTCAAAACCTAACATACATTAATCATACATTTATTAAAACAGTGCGATGCAGAAAAGCCCTGGCGACTAGAAGTCTTAGCTACACAGACAAAACTCACCTCCGTGGGTTAAAAATCCTTTTGTTTGACCCTAAAAACCAATGCCAGAATACTGCAATCTTTATGATGTACTATTAATTACTGATAAAGATATCAAGCGTCCTGTGGCAAAAGCAGTAGATATTGGTAGCAAACGACTAATTAATTTAGCTCCTGATGCATGGTTACAGTGGGTGACACAGCGTCCTGAAGTCGTGGCGAAAGAAATTCTCGGTTCTGAATTTCAGTGGATTAGCCGTGAAACAGATGTGTTGATGAAGGCATACAGTCCTACTCACGGAGATTTTTTAGTATTAAATGAACTACAACTACGTTACACAAGACAGATTCCTCTACGGATGAGAGCCTATGCAGCCCTAGCACAAGAACGCTACCGATTGCCAACTTATCCAGTACTGATCAATATTTTGCCGCCTCCATCCACCTTAACTATTGTCAATAGCTACGAACAGGAATTTTTGGGATTACGTGCTATCCAAGATTATCGCGTGATTAATTTGTGGGAAATCGATGCTGAAATAGTGTTTCAGCAACCACTACCATCGTTGTTACCCTTTGTGCCAATTCTGCGAGGAGGAGCAGAGGTATCAGTTATGCAACGCGCATTAAAGGCACTACGAGCAGATGCACAGTTGAACCAATTAGAATCATTGCTGGCATTTTTTGCTAGCTTTGTTTTAGAAACGCCTTTAGTGCAACAAATGATGAGGTGGGATATGTCTGTATTACGTGAGTCACCTTGGTATCACGAGATTGAACAAAGAGGTATTCAAGAGGGTGCGCGACGGCAGTTAATCCGAGTATTGGAACAACGCTTTGGCGAAATTCCCCATGAGGTAGAAGTAAGGCTTGAGGGCAAAAATGTAGAACAATTAGAAATTTTAATGGATAGCGCGTTAGCGGAGCTTACCGGAGGTATCGCAGTAAATTCTTTGGAAGATTTTATAAAAATTTTATCTGCTTAAATTTCACTAATGCGCTTTGATAAGCATTTTTTAAGTGTAATGCTAAATTTCAAGTTACCATAAATCTCATTTACTGAGTGCATCTATACCTTAATGACGAAGCCTGCTGATGTCAGTACCAAAAAATTAATCAGCCTCGCACCGAATAACTGGGTGAGATGGGTAACGCAGATTCCTGATATTGTTGCTGGGGAAATTCTAAATAGTGAATTTCAGTGGATTAGCCGAGAAAGTGATGTTTTAATCCGTGTTAGTAGTCCCCAATATGGAGACTTTTTGCTTCTCAACGAATTGCAATTACGCTATCAATCCAACATGCCACGTCGGATGCGTACTTATGCTGCACTTGCGGAAGAAAAATATAACTTACCAACATACCCCGTTCTCATCAATATTCTTAAAACTAGTAACAACGAAATACCCACAAACTTTACATCAAATATTGCAGGATTACGGGCAATACAAGATTATCGGGTAATTAACCTGTGGGAAATTGATGTTAATATTGCTTTTCAACAACCCTTACCATCTTTACTGCCATTTGTACCCATTCTCAAAGGTGGTGAAAATGAATCTATTATTAGAGAAGCATTGCAAATCCTCCGTGCTGATGAACAACTAAACCAACTGGAAACAGTTCTAGCTTTTTTTGCTACGTTTGTTTTAGAGAATACGCTCGTTCAAGAAATCATGAGGTGGGATATGTCTGTATTACGTGAGTCACCTTGGTATCAAGAAATTTTACGCGAAGGGGAAGCACGCGGGGAAGCACGTGGAGAAGAACGCGGGAAAGCAAGCGGGGAACTACGAGGAATACTTTCTGCGATTGAAATTAATTTAGAGTTGAAATTTAGCGATCGCGGTTTACAATTAATGCCACAGATTAACCAGATTCAGGATTTGGAGCGTTTGAAGACAATTTTACGAAATGTTGTGACTGCAAATACTATTGAGGAATTGCAACAGATTTTGTAATTCTCAAGTTAGTTATCATTCATTACCCAAATAAGCTTCGATTACAGCCGGATCGTTTCTAACTATAGATGGTTCACCCAAAGCAATCAACTGCCCAAAATCTAACACGGCAATGCGATCGCACAAACCCATAACCAAGGGTACATGATGTTCAATCAGGACAATTGTCAAATTAAACTGTTCTCGCAGACTGCGGATAAATTCACTCAGTTGCTGCTTTTCATTGGGGTTCATCCCCGCCGCAGGTTCGTCGAGGAGTAAGATTTGCGGTTCTAAGGCTAAAGCGCGGGCAATTTCTAAGCGACGCTGATCGCCGTAGGCGAAGTTTTTGGCTTTTTCGTCAGCGCGATCGCTCAATCCCACCATCTCTAATAATTGTAAAGCTTTTCGCCTGCTTTTTTTCTCTTCTCGACGCGCTGGTGGTAATCCCAAAACTCCTGTTAATAGATTACTTTTATTATCTAAATGTCGGGCAATTATTACATTTTCTAGCGCTGACAATTCACCAAATAAGCGAATATTTTGAAAAGTCCGAGCAATACCTAAACCTGCAATTTGATGGGGACGTAGTTGGGAAATATTAGCACCTTGATAACGCAACTCTCCACTAGAAAGGGGAATAAAAGCTGTAATCAAATTAAACAGCGTTGTTTTTCCAGCACCGTTAGGGCCAATCAATCCAAAAATCTCATGTTGATTAACTGTAAAAGATACATTATTTACCGCCACTAAACCCCCAAAACGGCGAGTTAGTGATTTGGCTTCTAAAACAATGTTATTTGTCATTATGCTGCGGCTTTAATCAAATCGGCTGCTTTTTCACCAATCATAATTGTGGGTGCATTTGTGTTTCCCGTAGTAATAGTTGGCATAATTGATGCATCAACTACACGCAAACCCACAACACCATGAACTCGTAGTTCGGGGTTTACTACTGAATCAGCGTCAATTCCCATTTTACAAGTGCCCACTGGGTGGTATACACTGTCACAGGTTTCCCGGATGTAAGCTAGGAGTGTTTCATCACTCTTATTATCAGCGCCGGGGGCTGCTTCCTCTCCTCGCAACTCATCAAATACACTTGAGTGGAATATCTGCCGAATAATTTTGACCCCTGCCAGCAGCTTTTGCAAATCAGATTCACTTTGGAGATAATTCATCCGAATTATAGCTGGATCTTTGGAAAAAGCAGAACTCAGACTGACACTACCACGACTTTCGGGATTAGTCACACAAACTGTAGCCGTGAATCCTGGCGCAGAACGTGCATAAGCAGGATGTGTCCATAAAACAGGGCCAGAGAAAAACTGTAAATCGGGCACAGCATCTAAACGACCTTCAGTATGCAGAAACAATCCAACTTCTGCAACATTGCTCGTTAAATCGGGTTGCAAATCCTGAGTTGCTTCGTGTGCTACGCCGACTAGAATATGATCTTGGAGGTTCTGACCAACACCAGATAAATTAACGACTACAGGAATATCGAAATTCTGTAGATGTTCTGCATTGCCAATCCCAGAGAGCATCAACAGCTTGGGCGAATCGATCGCACCAGCACTTAGAATCACTTCCTGTTCTACCCGAACTTGGTGTATTGTTCCCTGATAAATATATTCTACGCCTACAGTCTGCGTTCCCTCAAACAATAACCTAGTAACTAACGCGCCAGTTGTGACGGTTAAGTTGGGACGCTGCAAAATGGGTAGTAGAAACGCCGTCGCCGTGCTGTGGCGCTTACCATCTTTAATTGTCAACTGATAAAATCCGGCTCCGTGCTGTTGTGCGCCATTAAAATCAGGATTGCGCTCATAGCCAAGTCCAATAGCGGCTTCCAGAAATTTTTGTGACATAACGCTAGGAGCTAAAGGATCTGTCACACTCAGCAATCCATCAACTCCGTGAAATTTAGATGCTCCTCGTTGCTGATTTTCAGATTTCTGGAAATAGGGCAACACATCTTCATAACTCCAACCAACATTGCCTAATTTCTCCCAATGGTCATAATCAAGCCGACTGCCTCGAATATAGATCATGGCATTGATCGCACTAGTGCCACCTAAGACTTTTCCGCGCGGACAATAAATTTTCCGGTTATTGAGATACGGTTCTTCTTCTGTAAAATATGCCCAGTCCGCCTCTGTACCCCAAAGTTTTGTCCAGGCTAGAGGAATTTCGTGTTCTGGCAAGTTAGGCGGATTGCCTGCCTCTAGCAACAATACAGTCGTTTCGGCATCTTCTGTCAACCGATTTGCAACGACACAACCAGCCGAACCTGCACCAATTACAATATAATCATATTTATCCTTCATAATATTATCTGTCTTCTATTTATTAACTTGTCTATTTTGATGTTCTAAAAATTAGCTTTCTCAACTGCTTTTTACACTTTTTCAAAATATCTGGAGTTACAAATCCTTGAGGGAAAAACATAGTTCCTAAGACTATTAATATACCATAGATAATTAATCTACCATCTCTTAAAAACTGGGCTAACCAATTGGGTAATCCTGGTATATCGGCGATTCTTCGTAAAACAATTTCTAATAAAACTTTTAATACAATTGCACCAACTACCGAACCTAAAAAAGTTCTAGAACCACCGATTAGCACAATTGTTAAATAGGTAATGCTGGCATCAAAAGTACCTTGTCGAGCATTCCAGGTATTGAGAAAATGAGCGCTGATGACACCTACCATTCCGGCAAGAATTGCTCCGAGAGTGAAGGCTAAAACTTTATAGTAAGTGGGGTTAATTCCCATTGCACTGGCAGCTAATTCATCTTCGCGGATAGCAATGAATGCCCTACCTGTACGAATACGTTCTAAACGGTAAAATAATACCATACTAACTAACAGGAATGGTACAGCAATCCACAAATATTCAATTTGGCTTTGGAAAGGTTGAGGAATACCAAAAATTCCGACAGCACCGCCTGTAATATCTAAATTTAAGGATACAACTCGTAAAACTTCTACAAAAGCAATAGTTGCGATCGCTAAATAAATTCCCCGTAACCTTAATGCTGGAATTCCTACTATTACAGCTAATATACCGGAGATGAAACCAGCAATCAACATTTCTAATAAAAGTAATGGAATGGGAAATAAATTATTACTGGATGGAAAAACTTTTGTAGATAAAATTGCTGCAATATATCCACCTAAAGCATAAAATCCAGGACTAGCCAAAGATAATTGTCCAGCCATTAGTGGTAAATAAAGCGATAATCCTAATAAAGCCTCCAATACCATGTAGACTATTGGTGATTCATAAGTAGAGAAAAATTCAGCCATTGTAAAATATTTTGATTAAGCTGTTAATATTTGCTCTGCTGTTAACGCCAGTTCGGGAAAACTTCGTGACACAATTCGTTCGGAACCTCTAAAATATGTGCGTTGATATTTGCCCTCAGCATCTAATAAAAAAACAAACACAGTTGGAACTTTGGGATTTCCCAAATCCTCTCTAGAACCAATTGCTAAATAATCTACAATCCAATATTCTGTAATACCTAACCGTTGATATTCATCTAATTTATCAATGTAGTCATCTTCCCAATTAGTTGATGTTACTTCGATAGCTAGCTGGATGGGTTCTTCAAGTGCAGAATAAGTAGAACGATTTGAGCGCCATACATCTTTATCTATGATACTTACATCAGGCTTGCGTCCTTGTTCGATTCCATTGGCAGTTACAGTTCTAAAAACTGCTGTGTTATTAACTATATAATTGAGGTTTAGTCGTCTAATTTCATCATTTAAACCAAACAACATAAAATTGGCAACATCATCATGATTTCTAGTTGCACGCACTTCTACAATTTCTCCATCCACAAGTTCATATAAACCTTCTTCTGGACACTCTTCTAAAAATTGATCGAAAGTTAATTTGTGTTTGGTGTATGTTTTCATCGGGCTACGTCTCTTTAAACTTTTTGAATAAACCGACGACCTAGCAAGCCTTGGGGTCTAACTAACAACATGATAAATAATATTCCGTAGGCTACAGCTTCTTTGTAACCGGAATATTCTGCCGGCACAAAAGCTTCAACTAATCCAATGAGTAATCCTCCTAAAACTGCGCCGGGAATACTACCTAAACCACCTAAGACAATTACCGCTAAACCCCGCAACCCAAAAGCGATACCGAAATATGGGCCAGCAATACTAACACTAGAGGCGACTAAGGTTCCTGCTAATCCTGCTAAGAAACTGCTGATGAAGAATGTGAGGATGATAAAGCGATCGCTATTAATCCCTAATAAACTAGCTGTAGTCGGATCTTCTGCGATCGCCTGCATTGCTTTACCATACTTAGTCCGATTGATAAAATAGGTAATAATTGCCACAATCGCAACGGATACAGCAAAAATTATTATCTGAACGGTGCGAATAGGAATTTCCTTTTCTGGAGTACCAAAATTAATCGAAGGTGGTAAATTCCCATAAGTATCGGCGGGGTATGTGTAACTTTCTGCGCCTACCAAATACTGGATTAAGTTCACAATTACTACTGCTACCCCCAAGCTGGAAACAACAGTTAATAAGGGATCAGATCCTTGACGGCGCAAAGGTTGAAAAGCAACCCGTTCCATTACTACTCCGATCAATCCCGCTAAGGTACTTCCTAAAATTAAGGCTATAGCAAATGGCAATTTTATTGGCAAGGCTGCATTAGCTAACAAGCCATTAAATCCAAAGTTACCACCCATGAGTGCATAAGTGAAATATGCACCCAAGGTAAAAATCGCGCCATGAGCTAAATTAATGATGCCCAAAATTGAATAAACTAAGGTATATCCCAATGCAAAAATTGCATAGATACTACCAATAGATAATCCGTTCAAAAATTGTTGCAGAAATAGAGTGATATCCATGTTGCAACTATTTTATAAATACAAATTTTCCAGTATTTCCATCTTTATCCATCTTAATTTGGGCAACGTAAAATTCTTTTTGAATCACATCACCTACTGGTGTAAAAGCAATCTCACCTAAAGGAGTATCATACTTTCCAGCTAGTATTTGCTTGTTCAATTCTGTCCGCAGTTTATCAAGAGGTAATGTGCTGATTTTGGTTTTTTTATCCAACTCTTTCAGAGCTTCAACATACACCTGCACAGCCGCAAAAGATTGACCGGTAAATTGGGCTGGTTCTTTCTTGTATTGCTCAATATAGGTTTGGCGAAATACCTTATTAATCTCACCAGGATATTCAGGACTGTAAGCTTGAGCAATCAGCACACCATCGCAAAGGGCTTTACACACAGATAAAACATTGGGTGTATTCAGACCATTACCACCAATAATTATGCCTTTATAACCCAACTCTCGCAGTTGCCGCACTAAGTTACCACCATCAGCAGCTAGCCCCGAAATAATTACTAAATCTGGTTTTAAGTTAATTGCATTGGTAGCTTGGGCTTGAAAGTCTGTATCAGTAGTTTGGAACTTTTGAACTGTTACTAATTCTAGACCTTGTTCTTTAACTGCTTTTTGAAAAATCTCTGTTTCTGATTTATTAAATGCGTCATTTTGGGCGTAAAAAACTGCCACTTTTTTAATTTGAGGATTCTGCTTGAGTGCAGCTTTCACGGAATTAGGGGCAACTATAGAGACAGGGGCAGATACACGAGCTACATAATCACCAATTTCGGGAATTCCGTTTGCGGTATTTGATGCTCCAATAACTGGAACTTTAGCACGTTCGGCAATGGGGTCAGCACTAAAAGCTTGTTGTGACAAAGTAGGGCCAACGATACCGACAACTTTATCCTTGTTAATTAAAGTTTGAAAAGCGTTAATTGCTCCAGCTTCATCACCGCTAGTATCTTGGGCTATTAATTTAATCGGAGTGCCATTAATACCACCTTTACTATTGAAATACTTCTCGGCAATTCTGGCTCCTACAAATCCCTCTTGACCGAGTAATGCTACGTTGCTGGTTTGTGCTAAGGCAATACCGATGGGAATCGCCCCCGATGTAGTCGTTGTCTGGGCGGTGTTAGTTGTAGTGTTATTTGGAGTACTATTTGGAGTTTTTGTCACAGAGCTACCGCCACCACCACAGCCTGTTAGTAGCAAAGCGCAAGTTGATAATAATGCTGTTGTCTGAGCGATCGCGTTGTTCATCGTTAAATAATCATGTAGTTATTAGATATTCGGCAAAAGCTCATAGTAATCTTGATAATCTGCAAACCAAATGACGCAGATTTATACTTTTGCACGAATTCTATTAAATCATTCTTATTTCACCATGCAAAGACAAATATTCAAAGTGCTGCTAAATACAAATTATTATAATTAGTAATGATTTTATCATTCCCCATCAGTTTAGTTGAATCCTAAGTAAGCACTTTTAAACCCCTTTTTCGCTACCAGCTAATCCTTTGGGTTCGTAGTGACGGCAACCGTTACATGGGCCGTCGGGATTGACAGCACAACGCATATAACCAGAGCGGGCATTAAATTTACAGCTGATGTCGCCAATTAAATAACCTACCCCTTCTAAATAATAGCGATCGCTTTCAATCGGTCTAAGGTTTTGCTGTCCCTGCACTACTGAAAAATTCATGGCTGCTTGCCTCATCCGTAGGCGCGATCGCGCATGGGTTTTGCGGATCGCCCACAGAGAAATCAGGGACGGTAAAAAACCAACGGCAATTACTAAAAGTGTCTTTAACACCTTCTTTTACCTCTTCTGTGCGCTGATTGATTGTCCCTGATGTTGCACTCTGGTTTACGGAAGTGCAAATATTAGGGCAGTTTTGCCTAATTGCAACCATAGTTGGTGGCGATTAGCAATGGCAGTGTAGTATCTAGCAATTTTAACGAAGAAGTTCCTTCTGCCACTTCAATCAGCATAACTGTTACAACCCAGGCATGAACTGCCGTTGAATGTTGATAATTTTAAGATTTGTTGACTAATGCCTTTTTGCAAAAGTGTCTTGTGTCAGTCTCCGCCCCATTGTTGTTTTTTCTGTGTCGCTGCGATGCTAATCTTTTTTTGGTTTGCTGACGAAGTTGCTGTGCTAGCAGTGCGGCTTCCCTTTCGGCTCGGAATAAATCAACTTTTCGCGTTGTCAAAATAAATGATTCGTCAGGTTTTCGTTTCACCCAAGGGACACTAATTGCGAAATACTGACAAATCTGTTTACCTAACTCCTTCTTCAAGAGTGGGTAACGTTTTTGACTATTCAGTGTGTTAGCGATCGCTTTCAACTCCAATATCGCGGCTTCCAACTCTCCCGCCATCCGATTGATGCGCTCTACTTGTGTTATCAAACGCTCCCGTTCACTGATGATTTTTTCCTGTTTGGGTTGCAGTGGCACTATTGCAGTAGTTACAGGTGTAGGCTGCAACAGCGAGACTTTCAGCAAAATGGGCTTTTTGTCCGTGTCTAAGATTTTTTTCATACTACCTCAAGTAAGGCTAGCTGACTTTTAAGGCATTTTAGCAGCAAAATAGTATATTTGTACTATAAATTTTTTATACGAGATTTAATCTGAGGAATTGTGATTAGGGCTTACGCAAAACTACACACGCTTCGGGGCAATTCACGTAGATTCAAAAGTATATTATTGCTACCTATATTGTTTGCGTAACTTCTGCTACTGTATAAGGGCAAAAGACTGACTAGGGTTGATAATATTTTTACAGGACTTATATTTAATTTTTGAAAAAATGAGATTAAGAATATACCAAATAGCTGATACCGAAGAAATTATGAAATTGTTCTACGACACTATTCATGAAGTGAATATTCATGATTACACACAAGAACAAGTAGATGCTTGGGCACCAGCAAATATGGATATTGACCTTTGGATTAAAAGTTTAGGAAGTAAGTTTACTTATGTAGCAGAGGAGAATGGTAAAATTATCGGTTTTGGGGAATTAGAGGCTAATGGACATATTGACCGTTTTTACTGTCATAAAGATTTTCAAAGAAAAGGGATTGGTAAAAAAATCCTAGAGCAGCTTGAATCCAAAGCAAAAGCTTTAGGAATTGAAAGATTATTTACAGAAGCTAGTATTACAGCTAAACCGTTTTTTATAAGCCAGAATTTTATTGTTGTGAAACAGCAAGAGGTGGAACGGAGAGGGCAAAAACTGATAAATTTTATTATGGAAAAATCAATTTAATAATTAAGCAAATTGGTTCTAAAAGATTGACTTAAATCCACTGATAGGATTAAATTTATTTCAATAACTGATAATAAAGCTTTTGTAGGGTTATGTCGCGGTGCGTTAGGTTAAAGCCATAACACACCCTACTTAAGATTTGCTTACTCGATCAATAGTCTCTGAATTAATTTTAAATTGCAGTTTTTCTCGTAATTGTTGTGCTTGCTGATAAGCTACTGTCCGCCCTTTGTTTGAATTGTGTAATTCTGCTGGTTCCAAAGGCTGAATATAATAACGCAAGCGAGTTCTCATTGCCCAAATTCCCATTGAAGGAAACAGAATTAAGGCAAACATCAAAGGCGATACAGGTAAGAATGGTAATTTGACTAGTCGTTGCAATTTCTGGAAATTAACAGCCCAAGGATGTAAAAACTCACTCCCGATGCAAACTAATGGGAGAATGGGAATATGATAGCGATCGCTGAACTTAACAAAACTCACATCAAACTTTTCTAGTTGATAGCGTCTTTTCCAACCTTTCAGAGGGCCACGGATACCTTCGGGTGCATATAAGATGATTTTATCTTGGGCCATAGCTGCCTCAAAATCATCTAATTCGGCTCGCACACCACCCAAAACCTGCGACCATTTAGGCGGTAGCCACCAAATAACCCAAGGATGATCGAATAATGCTGGACTTGCTACGGGTTGTACCACCCATCCTCTAGCTTCACTTAATAAATAACCCAAAGTCAAAAAATCCCAAGGGAAACTCATCCCTGCGTGATTCATTGCCACAATCAATGGCCCTGTTTGCGGCAAGTTTTCGACTTGTTTTAATTCTCCCCGAAAATAGTATTTGACGATGGGGCCGAGAACTTCTTTGCGAAAAGCTTGTTGATATTTGGGATCAAATTCACCAAGTTCTTTTCGGGGTGAACGGAAACCAAGACGCAACCAGCGAATCAGCATCGCTAGATAAAATCCGCCAGGAATTAAAAATAATCCATATTCTAGCCAATTCCAACCGTCTATATCGGTATGATAGTGCTGCCAATGGCGGTTAAATAAAATTAGCCAGCCTGGAGGATACCAAAGACAAAACCAATCAAACCAGCTAAATATATAGCCTTCACCTGGTGCATTTTCCAGTTGAGTATCGAGGAGGTTTTGGGAGTGTTGATTAATCAAAACGGTTAAAGTTCAGGCAAACATTTGATTAAAAGTGCATTATAGCTTTATAGTTTTGCCATTGGTATCTGACTCAGGTTAAGGGCATCTCAAACACTACTGACAAGAAGGTTTAGAGAAATTATCCTGTTGGCATAAGCAAGCAGTAATTACGTTGGGAGCATCCCAATTTTTCAAAACTTCACGGAACTAAGGCACAAACCCTTTATAACTGTCTTCCCCCTGCGGTTCGTTTCTTTATTCTCTTATTGCGCTCAAGAGAATATTTATAATGTAAAAAACTAAGTTGTGTATGAAGCACAGCAATTTAACGTTCCATAAATTTGCAGGAATGCCTAATGCTTGAAAATCATCAAATTGATTGGTGATTATACTATTTTGGCATTTACATAGCAATAAAATTTAATATTTATTTTATAGTTAGCTTCTTAGGTCGCACAATCTTACAACAGTGAACATTCATCAGAACTGTGGCAGAGGAGTTAAATCAGTGAATAACAAGTAATTGAGATTAATAAATGATATTGGTGTTTCGCCAAAAGATGAAATTGATAACAACTAATGATTATTTAAATTCTTCCTCAAGTTGGAGCCAGATGGCAAGACACTTGTCCTAATCTTCCTATTATGGAACTAAAAAAGCCACTAAAAATTTCAGATTTAATCCGTGAACTTCGGCAGCAACTGGATCTTTCTCAGGAAAAATTTGCAGCCAAGTTGGGAGTTTCCCTGCGAACAGTCAATCGTTGGGAGAACGGATCTACAGTGCCTTCACAGATGGCACTAAAGCTGATTGAAGAAATGTTACAAAAGATGGGCGAACCAGGCAAAAGACTACTGAACGAGTATCTCCTGAAAGCGGAGCAACGGGAGGACTCTTAAGATGATGCTGAAAGTATCCGAAAAATTTTTGATGATGCGCTCTTGGTTACTAACTTATGGCGTGATGATTCTGGCAGTCATAGCGGCGTTGATGTTGACGCAACTATTGCTACCAGTTTTTGATCCGAGCGTATTTACATTATTTTATGCTGCTGTGGCAGTCAGCGCCTGGTGCGGCGGTATGAGACTTGGAGTATTAGCGATCGCATTCTCTGTTACAACTGCGCTGTATTTTTTGCTGGAGCCAGTCTACTCGTTCGATTTTCTCAGCTTAAACGTTTTAGTACAATTAACCACATTCTCACTAGTATCCTTCTTAATTACCGCCCTCTCTTCAGAGTTGCGAACTGCCAGACGCAAGGCTGAGACAAGCCTGAAATTGTTGCAAAATAGCGAAATGCGGTTTAGCAGACTCGCAGAATCCAACATCATTGGAGTTATTGTCACTGATATAAAGAACGGCTCCATTATGGAAGCCAATGATGCTTTTCTAAAAATGGTCGGCTATACGCGAGAAGATTTGGCGGCTAACCAAATAAAGTGGCGTGAGATTACCCCGCCTGAGTATCTTCTATCGAGTGAGCGTTCAGTGGAAGAAGTAAGAACGACCGGAGTATGTAAACCCTTTGAAAAGGAATATATCTGCAATGATGGCACAAGAGTTCCCGTTTTGCTCGGTTCTGTGCTTGTAGAAGACAGCGAAGAAACTGTCATTGGCTTTGTTGTTGATTTGAGCGAACGCAAACAAGCCGAACAAATCTTGCGGGAGAAGGAAGAACGTCTGAGGTTAGCTAACGAGCGTTTTCAGTTAGCAGCATCAGCAGTCAATTGTCTTATTTATGACTGGAATGTAGAACAGGATACTGTTGAAAGAACCGATGGGTTAACCCGGATTTTGGGCTATTCTCTCGATATTGCAGAACCAACAGGTAATTGGTGGCGTAAACTTGTCCATCCAGAGGATTTGCAGCGCGTACAAGAGGAGTCGGCGATCGCTTTGGCAAATAGCGATCGCTACACTGCTGAGTATCGAATTCGCAACCAAGATAACCAGTACATCTATGTACTGGATCAAGGAATAGTGGTGCAACGGGATGCTGATGGAAAACCAGTACGCATTATTGGCAGCACTACAGATATTAGCGATGTCTACGACGAGCTTCGCTTACGCAAGCAAGCCGAGAAAGCAGTCCAAGAAAGTGAAGAACGACTCAGGAGTTTTGTCAAAGCAAATATAGTTGGCATTATCTTTGGTGATGTGAATGGTAGTATCACTGAAGCCAACGACGAGTTCTTGAGAATTGTTGGCTATACCCAAGCAGATATCCAGGCAGGCAGACTAAAATGGAGTGATATTACGCTTCCTGAGTATCAATATTTAGATGAACTGGCTATTGCCGAGGCAACAGTAAAGGGAACCTGTACACCTTATGAGAAGGAATGTATTCGCAAAGATGGTTCTATTGTCCCAGTTGTGGTTGGCTACTCTCTTTTAGGAGAATCTGGGCAGAAATCAGTTGCATTTATTCTTGATATTAGTGACCTCAAACAAGCTAAAAAAGCGTTGAGTCAGAGTCAAGAGCAATTTCAAGCTTTTATGGACAATATTCCCGCCGCAGCATGGATTACCAATGCAGACGGGCGTATACTTTACCTCAGTCCAACTTACCTGAGTATATTTGATGTAGCAACCAAAAAAGCGATTAATAAAAACATTTTTGACCTATATCCAGCCCAAATCGCTCAACCCTTACTTGATAACATTAGAATAGTTGCCCAGACGAATCAGGTTGTTGAAACCATCGAGTCTGCTCCACGCACAGATGGGACTCTAGGGGAATTTTTGGTATATAAATTTCCCATTGCAAATGCGACAGGGCAACGTCTAGTGGGAGGGGTTGCAGTTGACATCACCGAACGCGAACGCATCCTTCGTGAACGCCAGCTTGCAGAACTTGCTTTGCAAGAGCGCAGTGAAAGACTCAAACTGCTCTCTGAAACCACCAGTGATTTGCTTTCAACCGAGCGTCCGTTGGATTTAATGAACAGTTTGTTTAGTAAACTTTCGGCGCAAATGGATTTGCATTTTTACTTCCACTATCTAATTGAGACGCACGAAAACCAGCAAAAACTTCGGTTAGTAGCTTGGAATGGTATCACTGATGAAGTATTTCAAGCAATTGAATACCTGGAATTTAATCAAGGGATGTGCGGACTAATAGCGCAAGAACACCGTCAAATTGTCGTCAATGATGTGCTGAACTCTACTCATCCAAATGCCCACATCCTCCAATCTTTGGAAATCACAGCATACGCCGGTCAACCGTTAATTGCTCAGGGAAAGCTACTTGGTGTCCTCTCCTTTGCCAGTCGCACCCGTACCCACTTTACCTCTGGGGAAATTGCGCTACTGCAAGCAACCTCCGATCAGATAGCGGTTGCTCTAGAACGCGCTGAGTTAATGACTTCATTACAGCGACGCAAAGAAGAATTGATCCAAGCGAACCGGATTAAAGATGAATTTTTGGCGGTTCTTTCCCACGAACTTCGCACGCCGCTAAACCCGATTTTGGGATGGTCAAAGTTACTGCAAACTAAAAAGTATGATGAAGCAACCACCACTCGCGCTCTCGAAACCATTGAGCGTAATGCCAAGCTTCAAACCCAATTAATTGAAGACTTACTGGATGTCTCTCGCATTTTACAAGGTAAACTGAGTCTGAATATTGCTCCTGTAAATCTGGAAACTGCGATCGCATCTGCAATAGAAACTGTACGTCTAGCCGCCCAAGCCAAATCTATCAATTTGCAATTTACGATTTTAGATTTTGGATTAGAAAATTCTCACAGAAATTTAGAATCTATCGATTTTGACAACCAATCTGATAATCTCCAATCCCAAATCCAAGTTGCGCTCCCAGCACCCCAAAGGTGCGATGCAAAATTTTTAGTAACTGGTGATTCTGGTCGATTGCAGCAAGTTATCTGGAATTTACTTTCCAATGCGATTAAGTTTACACCCCAAGGTGGAGAGGTAGAAATTAGTTTACAGTCTGTTGGTTCTCAGGTTCAACTTCGAGTCAGTGATACAGGTAAGGGAATTAGCCGAGATTTTTTACCATTCGTATTTGACTACTTCCGACAAGCTGATGGTGCAACTACCAGAAAATTTGGGGGATTGGGATTAGGATTAGCTATTGTTCGTCACATCGTCGAGCTACATGGAGGCACAGTTAAGGCAGAAAGTTTAGGCGAAGAACAGGGAGCAACTTTTACAGTCATGCTACCAACGATTAAGATTCACCCAGATAGCCACCAGATTCGTATACAACCTGATGATTTACCCAATCTAAATGGGGTAAAAGTTCTGCTTGTGGATGATGAGCGTGATACGCGAGAGTTAATTGCTTTCATTTTGGAGCAATCTGGCGCGGTGGTAAATCAAGCAGCATCGGCTGTGGAAGCATTACAAACTATGCCTCAGTTCCAACCAAATTTGCTGTTAAGCGACATTGGAATGCCCGAAATAGACGGCTATATGTTGATGCGCCAAATCAGAGCGATGTCAGCAGAACAAGGAGGGACAATTCCAGCGATCGCTCTTACAGCTTATGCTGGTGAGGCTGATTACCAACAGGCAATCGCCGCCGGATTTGGGCAGCATATCACCAAACCTGTAGAGCCAGCTAAATTAGTTCGAGCGATCGCAAACTTGATTTTTAGTCGTAGCAATCTGTAAACTAATTTATAATGACAAATATGTCTCTAAAAAGCTAAATTGGGGCAAATTCAAACTTTAATAAATCCATCGTCCTTCCTGACGGGAGTGAACTAAAGCAGTTTCCTTGAGGGTTTTCAGGTGAAAAGATAGTTTCGACTGATTTACCCCCAAGGCTTTGCACAAATCACATACACATAATTCTTGCTGTAGTAGCAGTTCCAGTACACTAATTATGAGTGGATCGCAAAGAGCATAAAAGCCAGCAGCAATTAAATGAGGAATAGTGGTAGCAGGGCTTTGCATGAATTAAATTTCGAGAAGAAATGCTATCTCTATTGTGAAGCTGAGACTACAGCTTCAGGTTGATAGCGGATACCAGCTTGCTTGAAACGATGTAAAGCTTCACCCAAGCGATCGCAATCAGCAATCAAACTGATCCTTACATAACCCTCACCCGCAACCCCAAAAGCATTACCTGGAGTCAGAACAACGCCAGTTTGTTGCAACACGTTCAAGGCAAAATCTGTGGAACCCATACCAACGGGACACTTCACCCAAAGATACATTGTCGCCTTGGTTCTGGGAATATCCCAACCCAACTCTCCTAACCCGTCAATCAGGAAATCGCGGCGGGTACGGTAGCGTTGTTGTACCTCGTGCAAATAGACATCTGGCAATTGCAAGGCGGTTTCGGCTGCTTTTTGCAAGGCGGAAAAAATACCGTAATCCAAGTTAGTTTTTAGTGTCCGCAAACCTTGAATTACATGGCGGTTCCCCACCACAAAACCAACCCGCCAACCAGCCATATTGTATGTTTTAGATAAGGTGTGAAATTCTACACCAATATCTTTCGCGCCGGGAATTTCTAGCAAGCTAGTGGGTTGATAACCATCAAAAGCTAACTCGGCATAACATAAATCATGCACCAGCAAAATTTCATATTTGCGGGCAAAAGCGACGATTTCTTCAAAGAATTCGCGGGGTGCTGTGGCAGCAGTGGGATTGCTGGGATAGTTAAAATAGAGAATTTTAGCTTGTCTTGCAACCTCATCAGGAATTGCAGCTAAATCAATTAACCAGTCATTCTCTGGTTTAAGAATCAAACTGTGGATTTTGCCACCTGCGATCGCCGGGCCGCGAAAATGGGCAGGATAAGCTGGGGAAGGAACCAGAACTAAATCACCAGGGTTAACGTAGGCGATCGCTAAATGGGTTAATCCTTCTTTAGAACCCAGCAATGGCAAAGCTTCGCTATCGGGATCGAGAACCACACCATAACGGCGATGATACCAATTAGTGATGGCACGACGAAAACTAGCAGTTCCCTCAAAAGGAGGATAACCGTGATTTGCGGGATCTTTCAAGGCTGCGATCGCCGCTTCAACAACTGGTGCTGGTGTTGCACCGTCGGGGTTTCCCATACCCAAATCAATTAAATCTAACCCTTGTTCCCGTGCTTTCGCTTTTAGTTCATCTAAACGGGCAAATACATAAGGTGGTAGTTTTTGTATACGTTCTGCTGGGACAATCCAATTTAAACTCATTCTTCAACCTCGTCACTGATTCCCTTGGGCGAAACTCGATTCATGTCTTTACTATCTATAGGTGCAGTGGTGGAAACCATTGCTGCCATCAACTGTTCTGGCGCGACTTTAAATGGTAGTCGATGGATGTCAGAATTAGGAACTAGAGCAATTTCGGCGGCTGTTTGTAACTCACCTAATGTAATATTGCCCAATCCCAAATCACTTAATTTTTGGGGTAGTCCAATTTCTGTATAGAACTTTAACAACTGTTGTCGTGCTGATGCTGCTAGTTGATTGCCTTGTAGCATTTCTTCTAAACGCAGTTGCACCAAAATTCCAAAAGCAACTTTTTCGCCATGAATACTGCTATGTCCTGAAATATGAGTTAAACCATTATGCACGGCATGGGCAGCAACTGTGCGACACTGCGCCCCTCCAAGTCCTCCAACTACCCCAGCTAATAAAACACTTGCGTCTACGACTTCTCGCCAAACTTCACTACCTGGTTCCTTCAAGGCGGCGGCTGACTTTTGCAAGAGGATATCTCGCAAAACTCTTGCTTGTTGCACCGCAGCAATAATTAAAGTGTCTTGCAAATGCCCACTGCTAACAGAGGCTTCATACCATTTAGCGATCGCATCACCAATTCCAGCTACTAATGTCCGTTGTGGTGCAGTTTTAATCAAGTCATAATCGAGTATCAGTAAATCAGGACAACGAGACAACCCGACATCGTAGAGAAATGCCCCATTTTCCGAATAAACATTCGACAAGGCACTCCAAGCTGCACAGGTAGCCCCTGATGTCGGAATTGTCACCACTGGCAACTGTAATTGCTGCGCGAGTAATTTCGCTGTATCTAAGGCTTTGCCCCCACCAACACCAATAATCACATCAGCTTTATGTTCTTTTGCCTTCTTCTGTAAAGATTTCAGGCTAGCTTCGCAGCAATCTGCACCATAAGAAGCTTGGACAGGATGTAACTGTTGCGTTTCTAAAACTGGTTGCAAATTCTTTCGACTAATGGCGAGAGTAGATTCACCTGCCACAATTAAGGGACGACTTCCCAAAGAGGCAATCTCTGCTGCGGCTGCTTGCAACACCCCAGAACCACGGATGACTTTTGCCGGGGCGACTGTGAGCGTAAATAATGAACTAGAGGTTTGAGTAGACAAAGAAGGTTGAGTATAAAGTTGATTAGACATATAATCTAGTTTGTCAAAACCTTGATATTTCTTAATCTAATAGACTTGCAACCAAAGATACTTGTTGCCATCTGGCAACAAACTTGCATCTGAGCCAACTAGGTTTTAACCGATCTAATCGCTAATTGGTTAAGCCATTTAACGACGTTGCTTGAATCTGTGATGTCCATTAGCCTGAAATTCCGAACTATCAAAGTTTTGAATAACCGTATGATTAACTAACATTACCACTCTCAGATTCTCAAGAAAAGTGATTGAGAACTGAATCGTCTGTCGATAGTCATTTCAGCTATGGATAGATGCGTTAGGGTTTACAGATCGATGTCCGCTCCCACGCCGTTTCCTTTGGCTGCAAAAAATTGTAAAAATGTCAATAGTGGCAATTACAATAACAACTGACAAATCACAACTGTTAGTATCCATTACCCGCAGGCTGATCGATCTTTTTCCACAGTAGAATCACGAAAGTGTGAATATCTTAATCTAATAATAACTATTAATGTATCGGTAAATACAAAAGAAATTATGTCATTCTGATAACAAGCATTGGGCATTGGGAATGGGGCATTGGAAAACTCTTTCCCATTCCCCATTCCCTATTAGCTTAAGCGTTAGATTTTGGCAATTGGGCGAACTTGTCTGTGTAAATTTCCACAGTCACTGGTGAATTTTGATGAGAAACGAGCGATCGCTTGGCCTCACCCAAGTAAACTGGTACAGAAACCCCTGTTTCCGGGTGGATAATCACGCGGGCGCGAACTGTCAACTTGTCGTCTTCCCGTGTACCTGAACGACCATAAGAAAATAGATTACTAGCTGCTTGACGTAAAGTTGCTTCTAATTGCGTAGGTGTAATTTGAGGTGATGTAGTAATAACCGCTTGTGTTGAGCCATTGTCATAAACTAGAGTGTACTTCGTTGCTCCTGGAATCACAGCCCGACTCAAGGGGACTATCGACAGTGCAAATAAACCACCTGTCAGCACCAGCATAAAGCCAGTCGTACCCACCAGCCGAAAGCGGATGCCCCATTTGAGAATAAAAGCCAAAACTGCTAAGGCAGCGAATGCCAAGGTAGCTATACCTGACCATTGGGTGTACTGAAGAAAGTTAGCTGTTGTGAGCATAAGGTAGGTTATGGATGCGTCTTTTTTTTTCGTCACCGACATACCCATTTTACTGAGAGCTTACACCATAAGGGTTATTGTAGTCTTTGATGGCAATCAGAATATTGGGTGCAGTATTGCCTCATCAGAGACAATATGGGAATTTATAGATGTTTGTAACTTAGTTTGAACACTATCAATAATTCCTAGCCAATCAGCATCTCTATTCCACTCAGAGCGAATCCTGGTTTTAGTTTCCGCATCGTAGAGATTGCAAAAAACCACATTCTCTTTTCCAGCAATTGCAGCGATAATCAGGGGCTTGGAAAAATTCTGGACTTGGGATATAGCTAAAAGGAAAGAAAGTTTTAGTAAAGTTCGTTTCTATCCCAGTCCTCACAACATAAATTTCATCTGCTCTCACAACGATGTGTAATTTAACGTTGTCCTTTCCCTTAAATTATGTCGTTTTTAATTTAAGTTCAGATATATAACCAATTAGCCCTGTTTTGTGGACAGGAATAGTTGTATCGTTATTGATATCGTAGTTATACCACAAGTAAGATTGCCCGTTCAATTCTCCGCTTTTCATATCCAAATAAATAGGTTCTGGCGGGTTACAAAGACCTAATTTCATTTCAGTAACCATGTTTTACATTCATTTGTGAAAGCTCAAATTATTTCAGATATTCCGTCAGATCAATAGGTTTTTAGTTGTGCTTAACTGAAGAAAAATAACAAATATACAAAAGGGCATCTACAAGAGATGCCCGTCATGCAAGAAAACCCCAAAGGGTTGTCCTTACACCTTCCCAACAATCAGCAACATCGAGTGTGACTAATTAAGTGCTAGTCACACTCACATAGTAATCTTATTAACTAAAAACTCAAAATGTCCCCAGTGCATACACTGAAAAAGAACTAATAGCTATTATCCACGTCTAACTAATTTGGATGAGATTCAAGTCTGTATTGTTGCTTATAACGATGTACTACTCCAGAAATGGCAGCCAAGATTAACCATGAGAGCGCATTCAAACGAAAATCGAAGAGGGTTACATCTACTGTATTCAATAAAACCCAACCAATAAAGGCCAGAAGATAACTGAAAAATATCAATCTATCTTCTGTATTTATATATTTAGACTTTCGTAATAATTGCACGCCTGTAATCAAAATCCAAGCAAGTAAGCCACAAAATAAAAAAGTACTAGGAAAACCAGTTTCAGCAGATAACATCAAAAACAAATTATGGGGATGACCCAAGGGAATCTGCATCTGTGCTTTGTAGAGTCCACTAAAACTGCGTAATCCCCAACCAGTCCAAGGATGTTCCTTGGCTAAAGACAAGGCAAACTCCCATTGAGTTTTTCGCATTAAAGCGACTGGTCTATCTGGATACATATCGTCATTTAACCTTGCCCAAAAAAAGGCAGGAACTACCCGGCGAAAAAATTGAGCGACTGGCGAGGGAGCAAAAGCTGCCAAAAGCACGCTAGAGACGATGGCAGCGACACCAGCTACAAGAATGCGCCAGCCTTGGTAGAGTGCATAAGCTAAACAGGCAAAAATAGCGATCGCCCAGCCATTGCGCGAGTTAGTGAAAATCAAGGTAATGAAGTTTGTAATCACCGCTACGGTTAAGAAGATCAAGGGGAGTGAATTCTTCCTAATACCCAATCCTCGATACAATTGCCATTGTTCTAGCCACAACCCTAAGCTAAGGATGAAAACTATTGTTAGATAAGCGGCAAAGGTGTTAGCGTGCAAGAAAAGTGAGGCTATGCGACCTGGTGGATTTCCTCCTGGTGCGATCGTCCAACTCAATACAACCCACAAAATCTCTAATTTCAAACTCCAGCCTAAAAATAACTGCCCCAAGCCAAGAATTATTACCGGCATGGAACCGATTACTATAACCCAAGCCATTTGCCGCAATTGGACAAAGGTTTGAATGAGAGCGCTATGGGCAACGAAAAGTAAAAAGAATGGTAATAAATTAAATAAGCCAAGGAAAGCTGCTGTTTTGTCATCGGCAAATCCAGCACTTACGATTAGCAACAGACTCAAAAGGGCAAATCCCCAGTTGAGGGGGCGGCGATTAATTTTGTGGGATTGTTTCAGCCAAGTTATTAATGAGACAAAACCAATAGTCACAGCCCCCAACAATGGACTCAATGGGAAGATTAACAATGCCCATAGAGAGTAATTCCAAGAAGATCGCCAGCGAGACTTGAAATAATCAGAAACCTTGTTCAAGCTGGCTCCCAACATTCCTCACGAGTGAGGCGAATTTGAGCTAAGGCGAAAATAGTAGGAATGATCCGACCATAGTTAGTGGCGATCGCTCTCCACCCTAAATCTGCAAAAAACCAAGTCCACATCATTGGCCCAATCACGGCAAACATCGTGCGGGCTGCCCCATAACGAGCTGCACTCACTGTCATACCCCGTTGCGCCATTTGCATAGCTACATAGCTTTGAAATTGCGTTGCAGCAGCTTCTGTGCCTGTAATCGCCGCTTGTTTTGCTACTTCATAAGTAGCAAAGTGGATGGCAAATTGACGGGCAATTTGCTTAAGTACAAGTGGTTGGAGAAGAGAAGTAACCGCGATCGCACCACTGCCTTTGAAAAGCAAACCCAAGGGGTCAGGCTGTAATAAAAGTGGTAGCGGTTCTTTTAGTTCTGATTGCACAAGGTGACGCTGCACTCTGAGAGTCAATTTTTGCTTTTCCTGTTCAGGTAATTTTTTCCATACCTGTCCTAAGAGATGCAAAAATACTTCTGCTTCTAAATCAATAGTTGGCAGCTGATGAGAATAGGGAATTTTTAGATACTTACATACTTGAACTAAGGCTTGTCGGTAAGTTACCTGGCCTGTGCGTCCTCGTAATACTGTCATCCCATCTGCCGCCAAAAAGCGAAAGCGTCCCTCTAGTGCATCTAACCAAGCTTTACGGTCTTGGCTTTGCACTTCGATGGGTTCGGGTGTGTGTACATAGTCTAGGGGATTGAACTTACGACTAAATAAAATTGCCGTTAAATCTTGCAATTCTTCTTCGGTCGCTAACTCTAGCGCCGCCCTCATTTCATCCAATTTCCCTTCCTCCCTTCCGTGCAGCTTTCTGTACCTTATTCTACTATTAGCTTTCAGCAGTCATTAGTAGTAATTTTGTCCTTTGATAATAACCTAATGACCAATAACTAATAACCAATGACTAAGGATTATGGACTCATGACTGATATTGCAGTGATTGGTGCCGGAATGGCCGGTTTAGTCTGCGCCCAGCAATTAAGTCAAGCTGGATATTCGGTGCTAGTGGTGGACAAGTCCCGTGGTTTGGGAGGAAGATTAGCTACACGCCGCTTGCATGGAACTTGGGCTGATCATGGGGCTTGTTACCTGAAGCCAAAGGGTGAATTATTTAGACGTTTTGTGGAGATATTGCGATCGCGCCATATCCTCGAAGTTTGGACGGAGGAGGTTTACGAACTCACAGCAGGCGCTCCTTTATCTGAACCCAAAAACCGTAGTCCGCGATATGTTGCACCTGGGGGAATGAGTGCGATCGCTAAATCCCTCGCCCCAGGTTTAGAAATATTACTGAATCAGCGTGTCATTGCTATTACCCCAACTCCCGAAAATAGTTGGCGGATTACTCTTGAATCTAGTAACGAAGAATTAACTGCAAAAGCTATAGTTGTCGCCATTCCTGCACCCCAAGCGGTGATGCTGTTGGAATCTTTAGGTGAAGGTGTATTAGATACAGCCTTTCTTGATAACTTGCGTTCTGTAGAATTTTATCCTTCCATTAGTGCGATCGCTGGATATCCTCTCACATCCCAACCACTCCCTAAGTGGAAAGCTCTAACTTTTGTAGATGATGCTGATTTAGCATGGATTGGTTTGGACAGTAGCAAGCGTCCTAACCCTCAACAACCACATTTTGTAGTGCAAAGTAGCGCTGATTTCGCCCAACGCCATCTAGAATCCCAGGATTTAGAACCTGCTGGAAAGCTAATGCTGCAACGAGCAGCTGAATCGTTGTCCCTTCCTTGGCTGAATACTCCCGAATGGATGCAGGTACATCGTTGGCGTTATGCCTTTCCTAGCCGTCCTTGGCACGAAGCTTTTTTGTCTGCCGAAACTCCCTTACCTTTAGTTTGCTGTGGTGATTGGTGTGGCGGCAATCTTGCAGAAGGTGCGATGCTTTCTGGATTAGCGGCGGCAGATGAAATTAATCATCAGCTGCGTCATCTACCTTTAGACAATGTGAACTTTTTCAACGTTTTTGTCTGATCATTTCATCAGTCGCTAGACTGATTTTGCGCTCTCGTGAGTCGCTATTTGTCTGACTTACTAAAGCAATGTGCAACAGATAAGTTTTTTAGATGAAACAGTAAATCTCACAGTAAAAATAAAATGTGATATAAATTACCAACAAAGCTTAACTTCATTAAAAACTTGTTCCTAATTCAAGATTTTTATTGCCGTTAATTTTGATCCCCTAGCCTTGATGCTGCGTTTTATGTAGATTTATGCCTTTTTGCCAGAAATTTGAAATAATTAGGATTATAAATATAAAATGTCGCTAACCTACCAGCATATTGGATGCTGTTTTAATAAGTCATGCTGTGAATCAGTATAAACTTTAACTAAAATAAGCAAATCCAAATGTCTGATATTAAACCAAGATAAAAGGCTAGTTACAGGGTTTATTGCATTTATCAGTTGAATTACTTTTAACTGATTTTCATCTAAAAAATTTGTTGTCTCCACCAATCATTGACTGGAATTAAAAAAGGAGTTTAAAAATTATGAAAACGGTAGTTAATTTAACACAGCAATCAGTAGTAGGAGAGATTGAAAGCGTTTTGGATACATATCCATACCATCCATATCAAAAAGCCTTTGCGATTCCTGACTTACGCCAAGAGCTAATTGCTTTCGTCCTCACCCGTCTTCCCTCTTTTGACGGCGCTATCTCTGAGGGACATATTTCCCTAGCGGAGGCTGAACAAGGAAGCTTGGCCTATTACAAATTGCCTCGTAAACCCTTAGAGCAGCAACTCCATCTACAGAATTTGATTCACCAAGGCATTTGTTTAATCGTTCAAGAAAAGTCAGATTGGATTAACGATCATGTTTGTGAAATAGTTCAGCCAGCTTGTGAAGCCTCTCACTGGTTTGGTTAATAGTTCCCAGTGAATTTTTAATTTTTGAGCTAATCTAACGGTGTTTAGTCGTGGGGTTAGCTCAATATTTTTGTAAGTATCCTGCTCTTGAGGTGTAAACTTTGACAATTAGGTTCCAAGGACATTCCCAGGACATGAGAAAAATAACTGCTCTAATGTTGGTAAGTATGACGGTGACTGTCGGCGTGGGAGTATTAACGCCCAAAGTTACTAATGCCCAATTATTTTATCCACCAGCAAGCGATCGCCATTCATTAATGGTAATCGGTCAAGGAGTAGTGAAAGTGCCAGCAGATACAGCCGATATTGAACTGGTATTCAGTAGCGAAAGTAGCAATGGTGAGTCAGAAACGCAACCATCATCTCTACCGCAAACCCGCCGCATTTCCTCACCCTCCAGTCCCTCTTTGTTGGAACAACAAGACCGGGCTGCCTCACCGACTCTACTCTTAAATTACAAAACAGTAGCAGAATCTTCACCAAGCAAAAAATCACTAACTAAAGCAACTCTCCAGCCTGTAGTTAATAGCCTAGTTGCTAAAGGGATTAGTGCTGATAAAATTCAAGTGCAAATTAACCCGAATTCCAGCGAAAATAACGCCAAAATACTGGTGAGGTTAGAAAAACCAACACGTGATCGCGTCCAGGAAATTGTTGCTACAGTGAACAAAGCAACAAGCCAACTTGACAATCTTTCCGTTAAGAGTGTGGGCGTTGAGTACGCAGTAAATGACTGTCAGGCTTTGCAGAGTTCAGTTTATCAATCAGCGATGAAAGATGCTCAAAGTCGCGCTCAGGCTTTAGCAACTGCTATGAGTGTTAAACTTGATGTTCCTTCTGTAGCCGAACCATTTTACACATTATTTTATCCCTCATGTAGTTCTAAAACTGGAGTTCCTTTACCATCATTTGCTAGTTTTTTATTATCACCGACTTATAATCCAGATGCCCCAGCAGAAGTTGAGATGAAAAAGGATATTTTTGTGACATATACAACCAAGTAAGCATTTAAATTTAAGTGTGTCGCACTTTAATTTAGTCAAGATTGATAAGTGCGATCGCTTAACTATTTTCTTCTGAGCCGAATCAATAACTCCAATAATGAAAAAACTCCAGAAATGTTTGTGACAAATCTGGAGTCAGGAAAGATACGCATTTACCTATACCAAATTTTCACCGTGAGAGTATCCTACGTCATCAGGGTATACACTCAAATACAGTAAAGAATGTCTGAGGATTAACTGCTTTGTTTACACAAATTTTCTGTTTGAATAGGACTTACGCACGAGTTACGGAATAAGGAACCGCAGAGGCGCAGAGAAGCCAGTGCGCCCTTGCGGTTCCCCGACTTGTTCGCGCAGCGTCTCCGACAGGAGAAGCAACTGGCGCGACACAGAAAAATGAGAGTTTGAAAGATGAGATTTTGCGTAAGTCTTATTGAAGTAACGCAAAACAGCCCCAGTAAATCTGAGGCTGCTTTGCGAGAGTTGTTTGCTAGGAGGGGGGTACATCAACAAAGTGATGCCCTATGTTAAATATAAATAATTCAGTATGCATCCTTATTCAGCCGTCTTTTGGCTTATCAGGATGATTTGAAAAATTGCGTAGGCGCAGCCTGTCGTAGACATCGCTTTTGCAAAAAGAAACTCCAGATGCACTTAAGGCATTCTGGAGTAGTAACAGGTTTCTAACATCAATCAATTTTTACATCTGCGATCGCCTGATGTCCTTGGGGTATATACTCAAATGTATTTATGTCTATTCATCCGCAAATAGAACAGCAAATTACCTTCTTTTACACCCATAATCTCAATGCCTCTACACAATTCTACGAGCAAATGCTGGGCTTGGAGCTATGGCTTGACCAAGGAACCTGTCGAATTTATACTGTTAGTGGTTCTGGATACTTGGGATTTTGTCAAGCAAGCGAAACATCGACTCCTCCAGATGACAAGCAATCAAGTGTCATTTTTACCCTAGTAACGCCGCAGGTGGATGAGTGGTTTGAATATCTCAAAGAACGTGGTGTCAAATTTGAAAAGCCACCTACACTAAATGAAAAGTACAATATTTACCACTGTTTTTTTCGCCATCCCAGTGGTTATTTGATTGAAATTCAACGTTTTGAGACTAACCATAATAGGACTTATGCAAGAACTCTCTGAAACTCTTATTTCTCCGTGTCGCGCCAGTTGCTACAAGTCGGGGAACCCGCCCAAAGCACTGGCTTCTCTGCGCCCTCTGCGGTTCGTTTTTTCATGATTTTGCGTAAGTCCTGCATAAAAAAAGACATAACTTATTTAGTTATGTCTAAGTATTCAATTTACAGGGCAGGATTTGTACAGATTGAACTTTTGGATTTACTGGGGTAGATGACATCGATTAATGCGGTATGACCATTATCGAGAGCTATCTACCTTTTCTTCTATCGATTTATCAGAGTGAGGCACGCGATTTATGCAGCCATCGATAATTCTTTACATTTCTTTATAATTAGCCACAAGCACTGGTGATTTTTATATAATGGTCGCTTAATCGCTGACAAAAAACTATTTGCATTAGTCCTAATAATAGGTATTTAACCGGACTTGATATTGTATAACAGAAGCTAAAATATAATCATTATCGCAAATGTATCATGTTTTTTAGCAAGATTACTTTTTAAAGTATCTTGTTTGCCAATTTTGCTATTTATATAGTTATTATTTTTAAAGTATCGATATTTAATATATCGATTCGCTAAATATTCTCTTGGGGTGACTGCATGACAACCAAAAAAGTTACATGGCTACGTACAACATTGCAATTCAAAGGTTCGGTCATGAAAGCAATCTACAAACATATTTTATTCTGCGGAGCTTTCGGATTTTTTATTTCTCTTCTTTACCATTTTGAAATCCCTGTATCCCAACCGATTTTAGGAAGTGTTATTCCTAGTATTGTTTTAGGTTTATTACTGGTATTTCGTACAAATACTGCTTATGAGCGATTTTGGGAAGGGAGAAAATGTTGGGGTTCTCTAGTAAATAATATCCGAAATCTGGCCCGGCAAATTTGGGTATCTATTGACGAAATAGCTCCAGAAGATAAAAACAATAAAATTACAGCATTAAATTTATTGGTAGCTTTTGCTGTGACAACTAAATTACATTTGCGAGAAGAAAAAGTCAATAGTGAGTTAGAAGATTTAATGCCATCTAGTAAATATATCAAATTGAAGATTATGAATAATCCTCCTATAGAGGTTGCTTTTTGGATAGGAGATTATTTACAAGAGCAATATCATCGCAAATGCCTTAACAGTTACCAGCTAACATCTATGCAAGAATTATTAAACAATCTTGTAGATAATTTAGGCGCTTGTGAGCGGATTTTAAAAACACCTATGCCATTAGCCTATGCTATTCATCTGAAGCAATTATTGTTACTATATTGTTTACTACTACCCTTTCAAATAGTGGCTACTCTGGGTTGGTGGACAGGTTTAATTTCAGCTTTAGTTGGTTTTACAGTATTTGGGATTGAAGCAATCGGCTTGGAGATAGAAAACCCTTTTGGTTATGACCCTAACGACTTACCTCTAGATACGATTTGCGCCACAATGAAACGGAATATAGACGATTTAATTACTCTGACTCCAAATGCGCGTAGACGCGAAGCGGCTTGTCGTCAGACATCGCACCCAGGTAATTTGACTTATGAGAAAAGTTGAGACTGTTTATAAAACAATTAGAATGTTTACTTAGGAATTTTAATATTCATGAGATTCATCTGTTAAGCTTTTTGATTTGCTGCTGCAAATAGTCTCGCCAATCTATAGGTAAAGCCTCAACTTTTACGGCGCGGTGTAATAGTTCTAAGTCGTCTATCTCGCGTGCATACAATCGGGTAATATCGGCAATAGTGACATTATTTGAGTCTCGACAGATTAACTCAAAAGTATCACCATTCCCTATTTGGCCCTCTTGTAGCACCGAAAAGTAAAATCCTGTTAGGCGGCTGTCTAAAAACTGTTTAACTATATCAGCACGTCCAAACTTGATTCCCAATTTATAACAAGGCATTCGAGGTTGAGTCACCATTACTTCTGCGCTACCAATCTGGAAGCGATCGCCAATATTAATGTCATCTTCTAACAGCCCGACTGTAGTCAAGTTTTCACCAAACATTCCCCAGGGCAAATCTATATCAGGTAACTTGCGCCGCCAATAGTCGTAATGCTCGAATGGATAAGCATAAACTGCTTTGTATTTGCCTCCGTGGACACTCAAATCAGCTTGTCTATCTCCATCTAAGTTGAGCGATTGCATCATTACCCGTCCCTCAACTGGTTCTTTAAAAATCCCCGTTGTAACTGTTTTGCCCTTCCAAAGTACTTCACGGGGAAGCCCTACATTGACTGAGATAACTTGCATAAGTTAATATCTCCTTTTGCAAAAATTGGATTTTTAATTATATAAAGCAAACTGTACAAAACTCAGCACTCTTCATTTTCCACTTTCAGGCTAGGAATTGTTGGCAAAGAGTTAATAATCTTATAAGTAGCGCTACGCCCAGTCGTAGGTGTAGCACAATACTTTTCGGTTAAGGGGGAAAGGGGAAAGGGAAAGGGTTTGAATTTCCCTTTCCCCATTGCCCTTTAACCTTTCCCCAGACCAAAAGAGAGATTGATTGGGTTTAACCGAAAAGTATTGGGGTGTAGCACATCGCATCGACTCATTCCTCCCTACCCTCCAGCTTGTTTCGCAGTACTATATAAACGCGAAACTATCTCTTCATTGGTGGATGTGCAATGATGCCTGTACGTCAAACTTTATCAAAGCCTGATATTCAACTTTCTTACTTAGAGTGGAACCAAGGTCAAGAACCCTTACTGCTGTTACACGGGTTAGGCGACCATGCTCTAGTGTGGTCTAGCTTAGGAGATTATTTAGCAGCAGACTACCACATAATTGCACCAGATATGCGCGGACATGGCGAAAGTACCAAGCCAGAGAGAGATTATACTTTTGAAAGTGCGATCGCAGACCTCGAAGCACTTATGGATCATCTAGGATGGACATCTGCCCAGATTGTAAGTCATTCGTGGACAGGTAAATTAGCCGCTATCTGGGCAAGGCAAAACCCAAAGCGTTTGCGGAGTATAATTCTCGTCGATCCCATTTTCATCTGGAAAATGCCCAGCCTTCTCAGGCTAACTTTTCCGATGTTGTATCGCTTCTTACCTTTTCTCAAAAGCATGGGTCCCTTTGCCAGTCATGAAGAAGCCGAACAACAAGCACGGCAGTTAAAGCAATATCAAGGATGGAGTTCCTTGCAGCAGCAAGTTTTCCAAGCAGGGATAGAACAAAAACCCGATGGTAGTTGGGGTAGCAAATTTACCATCGCTGCCCGCGACGGGATTTTTGAAGCAGTTATGCAAGTGCCTGGTTTTACAATCCCCCTTGATACCCAAGCCCTCTTTATCCAACCAGAACAAGGACTTAATCGCCAAGATTGGCAAATCCAGCCCTACAAAACCTATCTCAAAAAACTACGCGTCTGCCAAGTTCCTGGCAATCACTGGCCGTTTTTGACACAACCAAAGGCATTTAACCAAACTGTTGCAGCTTTTTTGGCAGAACACAGATAGAAAATCTCATGATTATTAGACGGGATTATCATCCGGCAACAGAAGAATGAATAGGAAGGATGTCTAGCGATAAGCGGCTATGCATCTGCACTCCCTTTAAATCAGTTATTAGTTATCAGTCATCAGCGTTCAGTGATTATTGATAACTAATTAGGACTTACACCAAACTACAATGCTGTAGGGGTAATATCCTGCGGCGGGTACTCCGTTGGAAAACTCGTAGATTAGCCACTTTGCGTCTACATGAATTGCCCCTAGCTGAAAATAAGGGTTTTGGCTATTGTTTGCGTAAGTCCTACTAATAACTGATAACTGTTAAAGTACGGATAAGCCACTCATGAGCCTTTGTATCAATCCCGTTTGCCCTACACCAAATCACCCAAATAATGAACAAAACCGCTTTTGTCAAAGTTGTGGTTCCCATTTGGAATTGCTAGGGCGTTATCGGGTGACGCGCCTGTTGAGTGACAAAACAGGGTTTAGTAAAGTTTATGAAGCATACGAACAAGATACTCCTAAAATCCTCAAAATACTCAAGGAGGATTTATCAGGTAACGCCAGAGCTGTAGAACTATTTCAGCAAGAAGTAACTGTGCTGGAACAACTCAACCATCCCGGCATTCCCAAACAAGATAGTTACTTCCAGTATCAAACCCGACATGGTTTAGTGTTGCATTGCATTGCAATGGAAAAAATCGACGGGTACAACTTAGTACAGTGGCTAGAGCAGCAGCAGAATCGCCCCATTTCTGAAGACCAAGCTGTAGCTTGGCTAAAACAATTAGTGGAAATCTTGGATTTAGTGCATCGTAAACAATACCTGCATCGAGATATTAAGCCATCTAATATCATGATTAGATCCCCCCTTGGGAAGGATTGGGGGGAATTGGTACTGATTGATTTTGGCACAGCCACTGAAATTGACAGAACCGACCCATACCAACTTAGCAATGGCGACGGGATGACAGCACTTATGTCATCTGGCTACAGCGCTCCCGAACAAATGAATGGTCAAGCAGTACCGCAATCAGATTTCTTTGCTTTGGGACGCACCTTTATATTTTTGCTAACGGGACACCATCCCTTAGATATGTATGATGTCCAGCAAAATGTATTGCACTGGCAAAATCATGCCATCGATATCTCACCCTTACTATTAAATTTAATTGATTGGCTCACGGCAGCAGATATAAAAAAGCGTCCTGCTAATGCCCAAGAAATTTTGCAGCGCCTAGAACACATTGAAGAAGGCAAAAAGTTCTGCTCAGATGAGGATTCAACCCCACCTGTTGCGCCAGGTTCTCGCAGAGTAGAGGAGCCACTTGCAGAAGTGGAGGATTCAGAGCCAATCTCACTGTTGTCGGAGCAGGAACCAGAAAATAGTATTCCTCCTGCCTCTGTTGTTGAAACGCAGCTAACAGAAACTACTCCTGAAAATATTAATTTAGTAATTGATTTGAACACAGAAGAGTTGTCCCCGCAAATTCCTAAAACTTTATCATCGCCAGAGAAAGAGCCAGAAGAAGTACCACTACTAAAATTTTTTGCAGGGTTGCTAGTGATATTAGGATTACTTAGTATAGTGGCTTTAGCAATGCGAAACTCAAAATTTTTGGTGAATTCAAATTATGGGCAATCTCCTGAAAGGAGAGGTAAAATTGATTATTTTTCTTATCAAGAAGGTAGAGATAGCCAGGGGAGGAGAGCCGAATTTAATATAGCTGTTTTATCACTAGAATATAAATGGCTTTTAGGTAGCAATTTTCAAATTAAATATAATGATGAAATTATTAGTATAGACCTTTTAAAGTTGAACTTAGAACAAGAAGGCATACAAAAGATAATGGATGAACCCAGAGAAATTATCTCTGTAGGTACAGTTGCTTGTAAAGGTAATATAGCAGTTCAACAGCGAATGGCTCTAGAACGTTCTAAACAAATTCAATTTTTAGTCAAAAAATTATTTATTAATACACCAAGCGTCAAAGGTTATAGAATATTAAATTTAGGACAATTTCAACGGAGTAATTGTCAGTCAAATCAGGATTTAACTACATATCAGAGAAGTATTATAATTATTGGCGTGAAAAATAAATCCGCAGGTGTCATTCTTGATGAAGCACTACGGGATAGGTTAGAAAAGAAACCTTTTGCTGATTTTAAGTTAGAAGATTATTCCTTGGGGACGGCAGAAAAATTTAGGACGATACCAAGTAATTTATTACAGTTCAGATAAAACCAAAACACTTGTAGAGACGGCGATTTATCGCGTCTCAAAACCCAAAATTTTTGCCAGTTGCCCTTAACCCAACGTGAGTTCGACAAGTCTTATTTGACCTCTCCCCCAACCCCTCTACGTGTCGGAGAGGGGAGCAAAAAGTTGAATTTTTCATTGCTCCTCCCTTTCCGTTTTCCAGAGGCAGGCTGGGAGTGAGAGGTTCATCGAACTCACGTTAACCCAAGCGTATTGATTTATATTTATAAAATAAATAGCATAGCAAAGTATATAAATGTATAGATTTAGCCAATCATAATATATCGCCACTTTAGTAATGATGAATCCTTTATGCTCCCATCCCAGAATACCTCTTCAAACCCGCACGCCAAAGTAAGCGATTCAGACCCAAAAACACTAATATCCAACCAAACATTGACCAAAATCCTCGCCCTATATCCACAGGTAGCCCTACCAAAAGACTCGCAGGAAAATCAATCAAATACGGAAAAGGCGTAAACATTACTATTGCCCGCACAGGTTCTGGAAAAACCTCTAAAGGTGCTATCAAACCAGATAAAAATAGATAAAACAACAACCAAAAGTTTTCTAAAGCACTAGCCCGTTCTGTCCAAAAAGCGAACATGGCAAAGGTGTACTGAATCGTAAACCGCAAAGTAAAAGCTAGCGCCACCGCCAATGTGAACAGCAAAAATCTACTCAAACTTGGTACCCAAAAAGCTTGGGGATAAAGAATAAAAAATAATGCCACTAATAAAAAGGCAAACGATAGCCTAGCAAATCTTTCAGAAATATGTCCTGCAACATGATGCCATACTGGGTCGAGTGGTTGTAGCAACTTGGGCGAAAGCTTGCCTTCCACGACTTCTTTTTCAAAGTCCCAAATTACCCAAACAACTGTTAATTGTCTAACGATGAAGACCGTGATAAAGTAACGGGCAAAATCTACAGGTGATAGCCCAAACTGCCCGCCTTGTGCTGCCTGTATCCAGATACCCATGAGGATAATCGGCAAAGACCCAGCCAAAACCCATAAAACTAGTTCTGCTCGATACTCAACCATATAGGCGTAGTATACAGACAGCAAAGTTAGGGCTTTTCTAATCATCTTTTTCATTTATAGTGCATTCTCCCCTCGGCAACTCTATATTCTGGCAGCGATCGCTACACAACACCTGCCTGAAAAACTCGCCCAATTACTTCTTCGACAGGCGGTTCAGTGACAGTTAAATCAATTACCTCCAAATCCGTCAAAATCTTAGATACTGTGCGGGTAAGCGCCTCTCTAGATACCATAAAATGCACCGATCGCCCTTCTAAGAGTTGCACATCCCCGTATGTCATAAGTTTTTCCATTGGTAGAGGTTGGGCTAATTCTATATGGACTTCTCGGTAAGGAGCAAAACGTTCTAATAGTCCATCTAAACTACCGTCATACATCAGGCTTCCTTGGTGAATCAACAGCACTCGTTGACACAAAGCTGTAATATCAGCCATATAGTGACTCGTCAACAACACTGTAGCCTGATAACGCTGATTGTAGTCGCGCAAAAAATCGCGTACCGCCACCTGAGCATTTACATCTAGTCCCAGAGTCGGTTCATCTAGGAACAATACGTGGGGACGGTGCAAAAGTGCTGCTAGCAATTCTGCCTTCATCCGCTCACCCAAAGATAGCTTCCGTACTGGTTGGGTAAGTTTGCCTTCTAAGGAAAGCATCTCTGTTAATTCTCCTACCCGCCGTTGAAACTCTTTATCAGAGATGTTGTATACAGCAGCATTAATTCTCAAAGAATCCAGCGCGGGTAAGTCCCAAATTAGCTGCTGCTTTTGCCCCATCACCAAGGTAATTTTTTGCAAAAATGCTTCTTTACGCTGAAACGGAATTTGTCCAGCTACTTGAACTGTACCGCTAGAGGGATGAATCAGCCCCGTGAGCATTTTTAGTGTGGTGGTTTTTCCAGCACCATTTGGGCCCAAAAACCCCACTACTTCACCGGGGGCAATTTCAAAGGAAACATCCTGCACTGCTTTAATTGAGCGGTAGGTACGGCGGAAAAGATGGGTGATTGTTCCTTTAATACCTGGGCTTTTAACTGCGACTGGATAAGATTTACTCAGATTTTTAGCAACGATGATTGACATATTTTTTATATTAGAACCACGGATGTATACAGACACACGTAAATCATCTGTGTTTAACTAAGACTGCTTGCAGCGAGGCACAAGGTGTCAATACTCAAGCCCCTACTTTTAAGGTTTGCTCCCCCTGCTCCTCTTCTCCCCCTGCTTCCTCTGCTCTCTTCGTTGACTTCTGGATTCTTCTACTGTGGTTCCAAATAGGAAAGCAGGGATTTTCGGCACTGACATATCATGATTGACTGTGATGAAGAAAGGGAAAAGGGGAAAGGGAAAGGGAACCCCATACTTAAAAGCAGAGGTTTCAAATATAGACACTGCTAAGTTATCGCACTACGTGCCTTAAAAATCTTGTTTTTTTATTCTCCATATTTAAAAATAGGGGCTTCATACCTTTTGAGGAAAAGAACATTAGTGTATTGCCTTTCCCCCTTCCCCTTTTCCCCTTTTCCCCTTCTTGGTGAGCATTACGCACAACAAATAGACTTTACCGCAAACGTCCCGATCGCAATGTACTGATAATTAACCACAAACCCAATAAGCTAGCAACGGCAAAAAGGGAGGTGCTTAAAAAAGATAGCTGACTTGTCTGCGCTCTAGTGGAAATAATTGCTGCACCCATAATCAGCGAACCTACTAGTATACTAAAAGATAGTCGGTTAGCCGCATCGTCCATAGTGCGCCGCACGCCATCTAAACCCCGCAGCGATAGATTCCACTGTAAGGTTTCTGAGGTAACTCGGTCTAATAACAGTTCTATTTGGCGAGGAGATTGGAGAGACAGACTTTTAATATCTAAGGCTGTCCGTAATAGCGATCGCACTGGATTATCGCCCAGTAATTGCCGACGAAACAAGTCTGTAATTAATGGTTTAACTTCATCGAAAAAATTAAGCTCTGGGTTGAATGTCCGCGCTACACCCTCTAAATTCGCTAGGGTTTTGGCATACAAACCCATATTGCTAGGTAATCTAATTTTATTGTTACGCGCAACTTGTAAAACCTCATAAATTATCTGACTGAAGTTGATTTGCGTTAAGCTGACATTGTGATACTTTCGCAACATGCGATCGTAATCATTTTCTAACCGTGACAAAATAACTGGTTGAGCAGAATCTGATAACTGCAAAGTTAACTGAGCGCACCTTTGAGCATCTAAATCAACGATCGCTAACAACATCTCTGTTAATATCTGCTGTGTGCGGGGATCAAGTCTTCCCACCATGCCACAGTCTAAGAGAGCAACTCGCCCATCTTTAAGGTAAAACAAGTTTCCCGGATGGGGATCAGCGTGAAAAAAGCCATCAATATATAGTTGCTGAAAAAATACCCGAAATAACAAAGTAGTTATTTCTTTACGCTCTACGGCGGGGTCTTTACCATTATTGTTATTGTTTAAATCCGCCGCCAAGAATGGTACTCCATCTAACCATTCCATCACCAGTAATTTTTCTGTGGTCAATTCCCAGTTAATCTCTGCAACCACTATTTGCGTGGGATCAAACCAGCGACTTTTAGATAAGT
This sequence comes from Nostoc sp. FACHB-133, assembly GCF_014698055.1. NCBI lineage: Bacteria > Bacillati > Cyanobacteriota > Cyanophyceae > Nostocales > Nostocaceae > Nostoc > Nostoc sp. FACHB-133. The sequence continues at coordinate 147,138 of NZ_JACJSH010000011.1, read as the reverse complement.
TGCGCCGCAGTTGGTCTGTAAAACCCGCTTCCCGTGTAAAATCTAACTCGGCTTCTAGGGCTTTGGTAAATTCTTCAGCGATGGATTTGATTTCGTAGGTTTGCCCAAATTCAGTCCGCGCCACTAAATCGGCAATACCTTGAATTAAAGCAATATCTTGAGCAATAGTCAGATCGATTCCCGGACGTTGTACTTTTAGAGCCACTTCTCGACCATCTGCTAATGTAGCGCGATGTGTCTGGGCAATTGATCCCGCCGCTACGGGGATCGGGTTAACTATCTTGAAGGTTTCTGCTAGTGGACGTTTTAATTCTTTGCGAAGGATTATTTCTATCTCTGACCAAGGAACTGGTGGTACTTCGTCTTGTAGGGTTGATAGTTCCTCAATGTAGGCAGCGTTCAGTAAATCTGGACGTGTAGACATTAGCTGGCCAAGTTTGACGTAAACTGGCCCCAAGTCTACCAAGATATTTTTTAAAACCGCAGGTGTAGGTAACTGTGGTTCATCAGCTTTGCCACCAGTGAGTAACCTTCGCATATAGTCCCAACCATTGCGAAGGAATACTTCCAGAATTTCTCGTTGACGGGGAACAGTTTGGGTGAGGAACATTTTTGTAAATAACTGCAAAGACGCAGGGAGTTAAAGAGGTAAACAACAGGGGATGACAATACAACGGAAGTTGGCTTTAGCTTTTAAAGTTTTGCTAGCTGCGCCACAGTCTTGGAATCTTTTTATGGATGATTGTATAGCTTCGTGGAGTTTCTGTTCACTCAGCATTCGTTTGACGTAATTAGAGCAGGAATCCCCACCGTGTAATAAGCGATGGGAACAACTAAATCCTTTGGAAGGAGAAATATATTTTTGATAGGCTGTAATAGACTCGATTGCCATTGTCTTGGCGAGAGGCTTAAAGCTAATAATGTTCATAACTGTCAGATAAAATAACAGACAGTCAAGTTATAATAGGAAAACAGACTTTTTAGCCTCTGCCAAGGGTTCTAACTTTCTTTTACAGCAGGTCAGTAAATCGAGAATCGCTTTGGATAATTTTAAGGATCTGCTTAATTTCCTGGGTACGTTCTTTTTTAACAACGAGGGTGACATTGCGATCGCGCACAATCACCACGTCCTCTAAACCAATTGTAACAACTACATCCTCTGGATTTGAGGCATAAATAATCGCCCCCTGCGTATCTAGCCCTACGTGGGTAGCGAGTTCCACATTGGGATTCTCTTCTGTTTTGAGTAACCGCTCGATCGCATTCCAATCTCCTAAATCATCCCAACCAAAATCAACTGGCAAAACGTATGCTAGAGTTGTCTTTTCCATTAGGGCATAGTCTATACTCTTCTTAGGCAACTGGGGATAGATATCAGGACCCTGTTGTTCTAAAGGTTCGATAATTTCTGGAGCATGGGTATGTAGTTCCTTGAGAACAACCCCTGCCCGAAAAACGAACATTCCACTATTCCAGCTAAAGCGCCCCGTAGATAAAAAAGTCTCTGCCGTTTCGCGGTTGGGCTTTTCAGTAAAGCGGTTGACGTGATAAGCTGGCAACTCATTAAAGCTACCTATCTTTTCACCTTGTTCAATGTAGCCGTAACCGGTTGATGGAAAAGTAGGCTTGATCCCCAGTGTAACGATCGCTGCTGTGCTTGCTGCCAGTTGCGTAGCCGCGCTTAATGTGTGTGCAAACGCTTCTTCGTCAGCAATCCAGTGGTCAGCAGGGAAAAAGCCAATAACAGCGTCTTCTCCATAGCGCTGTTTGATTTCTAAACTTGTCCAAGCAACGGCTGCGGCTGTGTCTCTGCCTTCCGACTCAATCAGTAAGTTTTCAACTGGTAGATCGGGTAGTTGTTGTCTTACCCCTTCAGCTATCTGACTAGAAGTTACGACCCACAAGGAATCCCAACTGCCACCGAGTTTTATCAATCGATCGGCGGTTGCTTGTAATAAACTTCTAGAGCTACCATCAAGACTTAAAAATTGCTTAGGTCGGTCTTTGCGGCTCAGGGGCCAAAAACGTTCACCTTTACCACCAGCTAGGATTACGGGGAACAATAAAGTATTCATGTTGTCATACACGCCTACCGAAGAACATTATAAGTTTACAGTGAGCCTTTCCACTGGCAATATCTGTAGCTTGGATTAACATACTTTTAGGGAGTGGTTGAGTGGGGAGATAATTGTGATAAAACAAGTCGAATGGTCGGAAAATCCGGTTACATCTCAGCAAGTAATAGAATTCGAAACGGAGATGCGATCGCAGCAAATTCAACGCACGGAAAATCAGGTAACGCCTGTACCAGTAGCCGATTCAGAGGAGGAGGATGTCGAACTAAACCAGCGAGCCAATCCGAATCGTAGCGTCGTCGAATCTGTGGGCGCGATTCCCAATCAGCTTTACGAGAGACTGGGCTTAACCATGCCTCGTTGGTTGTTGTGGATCATGACGGTTGTCATCGGCATCATCTTATCTGGGCTGCTAATCTCGACGTTAGCACTGTGGACTCCTTTGTGGAGCAATCTCGATCGAACAGATGAAGATTTAGGAACCAATATTAAAGATGAGTTAAAAATACCTTTACCAGGGGAGTTGTGGAGCAAACTTTCCCAGTATCAGCTTTCACGACCCATGAATATCTTAATTATGGGGATTGAACCAGTTAACGGTACTGTAGATGGTTCACCAGAAAGCTTTGCTGGCAAAAGCGACTCCATGCTGTTAGTACGGCTTAACCCTGGTGAAAAATCTGTAAGGGTGCTTTCCATTCCTAAAGATACGATGATTGCCATCCCCGAAAAGGGAGAGAAGGGATTAACTAAGGTATCTGATGCCAATGCTAAAGGCGGCCCAGTCTTGGCAGCACGGGTAGTTAGTCGTACCTTAAACAACGCCCCAATCGATCGCTACATCCGTATTTCTACTAGCGGCTTGCGGCAGTTAATCGATCAGTTAGGTGGGGTAGAGGTCTTTGTTCCCCAATCAATGACGTATAAAGACTCCAGCAGTCGACTGTCAATTAATTTAGTCAGTGGCTGGCAAACCCTCAACGGGGAACAAGCAGAACAGTTTGTGCGGTTCCGCGAACCAGGTTTGGGAGATTTGCCAAGAGTGCAGCATCAGCAAGCACTAACCGCAGCATTGCTGCAACGCTTAAATAGTCCTACCATCTTACCGAGGTTGCCTCAATTAACTCGCTTAATGCGAAAATACTTTGATACCAACCTGAAGATGGAAGAAATGATGGCGTTGGTGAACTTTGGTCTCAACCTAGATCGAGATAATTTCCAAATGACGGTGCTGCCTGGTACGTTTAGCCGCTTTAGCAAAGACCCTGATAGCTATTGGCTAAATATGACTGGACAACAGAGCCTGTTGAATGATTATGTTGGGGTAAATGTACCTGGTCTGAAACCAGATATGCGTCAGGTTCCTAACCTCAAAATTGCTATTCAAAATGCCTCCAATCAACCTCAGCTAACTGAAAAAGTTATTGCTTATCTGAAACAGAAAGGCTTTACTAATATTTACAAAGTACCTGATTGGCCAGATACCCAACGTCAAACTCAGATTATTGTCCAAAAAGGCAATCGGCGAGTTGGTGTTGATTTGCAAAAAGTCTTAGGCTTGGGTCAAATTGAGGTGTCAGCGATTGGTGATTTAGAATCTGACCTCACAATTCGGATTGGTAAAGATTGGAAATAGTCATTGGTCATTAGTCATTGGTCATTAGTCATTAGTCATTAGTTAAATGACAAAGGACTAATGACAAAGGACAAATAATAAAGTTATGAAAAAGATTTTACTACGCTTTTTGGGTTGGATTGTAATTTTGATACTAGCATTTTGCTGGATAATACTTAATCCCAAACCGGCTTTTGCTCAACTCAACACAATTAACTACAACAATATAAATTTAGAAAATCGTGATTTTTCTCATGCTGATTTGGCAGGAGTGACTTTTGTAGCAGCAGAAATGCGGGGGACAAATTTCCAAGGAGCGAATTTAACCAACGCAATTCTCACTAAAGGAGTTTTGTTAAAAGCAAATTTGGAAGGCGCGAACTTGAGCGGCGCTTTAGTCGATCGCGCCACTATGGATGGTGCTAACCTGAAAAATGCCATCTTTACTGAAGCAACTTTGACCCGCAGCCGCTTTTTCGATGCCGAAATTACAGGTGCTGATTTTACCGGCGCTTTGATTGACCGTTATCAAGTATCGCTAATGTGTGAAAGAGCCGATGGGGTAAATCCGGTTACGGGTATGTCAACGCGAGATAGTTTGGGTTGTAAGTAAAGAATCTCAGCGTTGAGCATAAAAAAGAGATATTTTACCGATTGAGTGAGAATTGTCAAAAACCGTCGTCTCTAATTACTGCTAGGAATTTCAATCAAAAACTCTGTTCCTTCTCCCGGCTTAGAAGAACATTTAATTTGACCATGATGTTTTTCAACTACTATTTGATAGCTGATAGACAATCCTAACCCAGTACCTTTACCTGGTGCTTTAGTAGTGAAGAAGGGATCAAACATGTGCGATCGCACTTCTTCTGGAATTCCCAGACCATTATCAGCTATTCTAATTACAATCTGGTTATTAACGGTTTGCGTACTAATCCAGATAGTCAAAGGTATCATTGGACACCGTTGAGATAACTTCAAATACCTTTGGTGTATAGCTTTAAACTTTTCCTCTAATGCATCAATACTGTTACTCAACAGATTCATAAACACTTGATTTAATTGTGAGGGATAGCATTCGAGCAAAGGTAAAGTAGCATATTCTTTAACAATCTCAATAGCTGGGCGTTCATTATTGTTTTTGAGCCGATGCCCTAAAATCAGCAAAGTACTATCTAATCCCTCATGAATATCTACTGCCTTCAATTCAGCTTCATCTGTACGAGAGAAGTTTCGCAGTGATAGTACAATATCATGAATTCGCTCTGTTCCTATTTTCATTGAATCAAGAGTTTTGGGTAAATCTTCGATGATAAAATCCAAATCATTATTGTCAATTTTTTCTTGAACAGTTGGCGGTAGAGAGGAGTTTTGACGGTAAATTTCCACTGTATTCAGTAGTTCTTGAATATATTCATTTAAATGTATAAGATTGCCAAAAATAAAACTCACAGGATTGTTGATTTCATGAGCGACTCCAGCAAGTAGTTGCCCTAAACCTGCCATTTTTTCACCCTGAATTAACCTGGTCTGAGTTTGTTTTAATTCTTGCAGGGCTTGAGTCAGTTCTAAGGTTTGACGTTTGGTTTGTTCTAGTAATTCTGCTTGCTGAATAGCAATTCCAAATTGCACAGCTACTTGAGCTAGTAAATTGATTTCTTCCTCTTTCCAGTAGCGCGGTTGCGAATTTTGATAAGCAACTAATAATCCCCATAATTTTTCGCCTTGTCGAATGGGAACAAAAGTTTCGTTGCGCGGCAGTTCATTATCATCGTCTGTGCCCTCAAAGGTTTTTAGAATCATTGGTTGGGCTTGTGCAACAGGTTTCCAACCATCTTTAAAGGAATCTGCCACAAATTTACCGCTCCAATCTGCGTTGAAGCGGTAGATTGCAACTCGCTCGACTTCGAGCAATTCTCGCACTGCTTGAGTAGTGGTTCTAAAAATAGTTTTAATATCAAGTGACTGGCGGATTTTATCAATAGTTGCAGCCAACAATTCTTGCCGTTCCATTGCTTTCTCCCGTTCATTAGCTTCTGCTAACTGGACAACCTGCATTTGAACTTGCTTTAAATAAGAATCCTGTTTTAATGCGACTCCCAATTGCTCGGCTATTTGACTGGTAAATTCAATTTCAGAGGGTTGCCAGTAACGAGAAGCGTTGCATTGGTGAATACACAGCAATCCCCAAAGTTCACCTTTTTTCAATAGAGGTGCGACCAAATTTGCCCGCACTTGAAATTTTTCTAGAATTTGGATGTAGCAACCTGGAAACTTTGCTTGATAAATATCAGCGATCGCATTTACTCGACCCTGTGCATAAAGGGATACAAAATTTTCACCAAAGCAATAATCATAAACTTTTTCTGCTATTACCGAGTTACACTCAGGTACAACATCCTCAGAAATAAATTCTCCTTCCCAATCTTTTTGTGGGTCAAACCGAAAGACTGCCACTCGGTCTGCTTGCAGCATTTTCCGCGCCTCGGTGACAGTTGTTTGGAAGATTGTATCTAAATCTAGGGACTCTCGAATTCGAGTAATCACGCTAGTTAATGTCTTTTGTTGCTCTGCTTGGTACTGAGCGTGTGCCAGCAACTTATAGTGTCGCAGTGCCACACCAATTTGTGTGCCGATTTTGGTCAGTGATTCGACTTCATAAGATTGCCACTGTCTAGGTGAGACATTTTGGTAAGCAGCAATGACTCCCCAAAGTTGATCTCCTTGGAGAATAGGGGCAGTTGCAAAGGCTTTTGCCTGGAATTGCTCCAACAAGGTTACATGACAGTCTGTTAATCCGGCTTGGTAAATGTCATTGACTGTAAATGTCTCGTTGTCAACATAACGTCCGCCTTGTGTCTGTTGTAAATAAGTATCAGCGATCGCAGGCTCAATACCAACTAAGGGAGCCCAACCTTCAGCAAATGATTCAGCAACAAAGTTACCACTCCAATCGGCATTAAAACTAAATATGGCAACTCGGTCAGCTTGCAGTAGCTTGCGTATTTCTTGAGTTGTGGTTTTAAAGATGGTTTCAATATCAAGGGGTGAGCGAATTTTATCGACAATCTGAGCAATTACTTGGTCGCGTTGAACCGCTTGAGCCAATTTTGCAGCTTGTAATTGCACTTCGTGAAGATGCTTTGCTTGTTGAATCGCAACTGTCAGATGGTCAGCAATTTGACGAATAAATTCAATTTCCGATTCTTTCCAGTTACGAGCCTCACTGCACTGATGAATGCAAAGCAATCCCCACAGTTCTTTCTGGCGCGATAAAGGGACAACAAGATTGGCCTTGACCTGAAATTTACTCAAAATTGCGGCATGGCAATCACTCAGTCCGGCATTATAAATATCGGCTACTGCTTGGACTCGACCTTGTTGATAACTGGAAGCAAATTGTTCTCCAAAGCAATGGTCGTAAACTTTTACTTCTAACGCCGAAGTCCAACCAGGCGCAACATCTTCAGAAACAAATTCTCCTTCCCAGTCTTTTTCTAGGTCAAACTGGAAAACAGCTACACGGTCAGCATTGAGCAGTAGACGCACTTCTGTAGCGGTAGTTTGAAAAATCGTTTCTAAGTCAAGAGACTCCCGAATTCGCACAATTACACTCGCTAGAGCCTTTTGTTGATCTAGTTGCTCTTGAAGTTGAGCGCTTGACAATAGAAGTTGATTTTCTGTGAAATTTGAATTGGGTTCCATTGCTCTGGATTTTATCGTTTTTATACAAGGGTTCCTAATACCAAACTTCATGAGTCAGAAACAGTTCAAAACTGCAAATTTTTACAGTTTTAAACTATTTCCTAGAAGCTGGCTATTGTTATAGTTCCCCTTTCTGGATCTATCCTCGTAATGGTTTAAAAAATAATTTTGGCTTGTAATACAACGAAATATATGACTAATTCAAGGTTTTTAGTTAGCGGCTCTAGCCTGTACTAAGAGATAATTCGATTAATTTCCCATTGCGATCGCAGGCATCGCACTTAAAATAACTATAAACTAATGACTGATTTGCCAAAATTTACCTGACAGACTGCGGAATTTCAGGTTAAATGTTTTAAAGTATGCACTCTGTAAGAGTTGTCGGGTATTATTCGTGACACAACAAGACCAAAAACCCTCTCGTTCTTTCGCTGGAATTGCTGGCATTGTTGCCGCAGCCACATTAATTAGTAAAGTCTTCGGTTTAGTGCGGCAGCAAGCGATCGCTGCGGCTTTTGGTGTTGGTGCTGCTGCTACCGCCTATAGCTACGCCTATATTATCCCTGGCTTTCTATTGATCTTACTCGGTGGTGTCAATGGGCCATTACACAGTGCAGTTGTCAGCGTTTTAGCCAAGCGACGGCGAGAAGAAGCGGCTCCCCTTGTGGAAACCGTGACAACGCTGGTGGCTGGATCGCTGTTGGTGGTGACAGTTGCTCAAGTTTTATTTGCGGATGCGATCGTTGATATAGTCGGTCATGGTTTGGAAGAGACAACCAGAGCGATCGCTATTCAACAACTCCGCATTATGGCACCAATGGCTTTATTTGCCGGTTTAATTGGCATTGGCTTTGGTACTCTCAATACAGCCAATCAATATTGGTTACTTTCCATTAGTCCTTTATTATCGAGTATTACCGTTGTTGCCGGACTTGGTATCCTGGCGATGCAACTGGGCAAGGACATTATTAAGCCGGAGTACGCTTTAATCGGGGGAATGGTCTTAGCTTGGGGAACTTTGGCAGGAGCCATTCTCCAGTGGTTAGTGCAGCTAATTGTCCAGTGGCGGTTAGGATTAGGCACATTACGCCTGCGGTTTGATTTTAAATCCCCAGGCGTTCAAGAAGTCATTAAAATCATGACTCCGGCAACAGTTTCCTCTGGAATGATGCCAATTAATGTCGCCACTGACCTTTATTTTGCTAGTCCTATCCCTGGTGCTGCGGCAGGATTTAACTATGCGAATCTATTAGTTCAAACTCCGTTAGGGATTATTTCTAATATCATTTTACTGCCTCTGTTACCGATATTTGCCAAACTTGCTGGCCCCGAAAATTGGCCAGATTTAAAATTACGCATTCGCCAAGGACTGCTACTCACTGCCTTTACCATGCTACCGCTAGGGGCGCTGATGGTGGCATTATCTGTACCTATTGTGCAGATGGTATATGAACGCGGTGCTTTCAAGCCAGAAGCCACAGAGCTAGTTTCATCCTTGCTAGTCGCTTACGGGATTGGAATGTTTGTCTATTTGGGACGTGATGTTTTGGTGCGGGTGTTCTACGCTTTAGGCGATGGACAGACACCTTTTCGCATTAGTATTTTTAACATCTTGCTCAATATCTTATTAGATTGGTTTTTCGTTAAACCTTTTGGCGCTCCCGGTTTGGTATTAGCAACAGTGGGTGTAAATTGTAGCTCAATGCTGATGCTGTTGTGGTTGCTCGATCGCAAACTCAATGGTTTACCTTGGCGTGAGTGGGGTTTGCCGATTTTGGGTTTGGCTGCTGGTAGCGTGGTAGCTGGGGTAGCAAGCTATGGGACATTGGTTGGTTCTCAGCAATTACTGGGTAAAACGGGTTTACTGATTCTGGTATTGCAATTGTGTGTATCTGGCTTTGTGGGGATTGCGGTGTTTACTGCGATCGCTTCCTGGATGAGAATACCAGAGGTGAATATTTTTATATCTCGCCTACGTCAACGCTTTTTGAAAAAATAACTGTTATTTAAATAGAATTCAGGAGTCAGGAGTCAGAATGGGCTAAACCCTAGCTATCCGCTAACAGCATGAACTTGGAGTCAGAGAAAGCGGATAGCGCAGCGTAAAGACAACAGGGTAGTGGATCTGAATCTTCCACTTTCTTGTTCTGAATCCTGAATTCTGACTCCTAAATTCTGAATCCTGTTAGCGGTAGCGAGGGCGTTTAGCCCATTCTGAATTCTTCAATTAAATATTTCAGTTGTTACACCCAAGTGGGTGAGAAATAATTCAGCCATTTGGGTGAACCAGGTGTGCGAGGTTACATTTTGTAAAAAAAGAGATTCTAGTACTAGAGAACATTGATTTTACCTAACTCTAGTGAGAATAATTCTATGAAACTTACAAAATTAGCTGCCTCTGCACTTGCTGTTGCTTCCATTGTCCTCTCCGCAGGAATTGCTTCTGCTCAAACAGCTGGTACAAACGGTAATTATATTGGTGCTGGTGTTGCAGTTGGTGCAACCAGTGGCGGACAAGGAAACGATGAATCACAAATTGGCGGTAATATTCAAGGACGTTACGCCCTTCCCAATGCACCTGTTTCACTGCGGGGTTCTGTACTGTATGGTGGTGATGCTGCTGCAATTATGCCCATCGTGACTTACGATGCGCCGATCGCCAGAAACACTAACGTTTACTTCGGTGGTGGTTATTCTTTTGTAACTGACGAAGGTCAAAAAACCCCATTGGGCAATCAGAATGCACCTGTAGTTACCCTTGGTATTGAATCAGAAGTTAGCAATAATGTCATTGCTTATGGCGATACTAAATGGGGCATTGATGCCTACAGAAATAGTGATGCTGATGCTGTCAGCTTCCAAGCTGGATTAGGCTATCGCTTCTAGTGATTACGAGCTAGGAGACAGCCTATTCGCAAGCTAAAGGAATGATGTTTACCAGCCGTAATAGAATTTATTCTGTCATATCTGAGCATCCATACTCAGATATGACATATTTTTAATCATTTTTATTTATGATTTTGATAACCAATTATATTGGCTATTATCAATAGTTTTTCTTAAAGTTAAATGGCCAATTTTAAATATGCCTAAAAGATATTACTCATGGAAAAGATTAATGCCATTCCAGAAATACTGGGTGAAACAACTGATGTAGAATCTTGGCTAATTCGGGCTGGGCTAAGATTTTCAGACTTAGGTAACGATGCCGCCAGTATTGCCATCCGTAAGCAATGGCGAGAATATCAAGCCGCAGTTCAAAGATGCTGTGCTGTCCTACACCAACCACCTTCACGTGTTCAATTAAGCGGCGACTATGCCAACCTGAGAATACCTGGGGGTGCATCAACCCATTGTGCGATTCCTCATACCGATTCTATGTGAGGCTGCACTTTAAATTCGATGCGGATTTATTCTTCCACAAGCAGAAATTTTAGCAACTTGATGATGGTTATTCAGGAGTCAGAATTCTGACTCCTGCTTATTAATTATTCTGTTGCACACCGTTTACTACTGGCTTAACTTCAGAAAATGGATCAGTGCCGCCACCCCAGTTAAAATCACTAATTCGGATGCTAAAGCCGCCTAATTCCAACACTGGATTGTAACGCAAGGTGATGCCATAGGTGCGACGGCTATATTCTAAAATGTAGTCGGTACTAGTTTCTCTACCAGTATCCAAGTTAACAGATGTTTGAAAGCCTAAGCGAAAAGGGCCGTAGATTTGCTGTGATATCCCAGCAGTCAAAACTTTGTTATCAACGGAGCGATCAAACAAAAAGGGTGATAATCCGTTATTTAAGCCTTGAGAGAAACTAATATTAAAAGCGGTATAGTCGAAAAAAGGGCGAGAAAAATGACCAACTTGTCCTTGTAAACCAATTCTCGCAGTTAGGGTGCTTTGGTTATCACCATTGCTGTAATAACTCGTAGTGCCCGTAAGTCCAGCGATCGCTTGCAAGTAAGGAACTACAGGGTTAGCCGTGTATCGTAATCCCTCTGTGGCAGTGGGCGGTAATGGTTTTCCCTGCCACAGTAACACCCCAGTACTGAGGTCAGCACTAGCTTGGAAACGACCTAGTGAAATGCGATCGTTTTCGCGTATGGGTTCTAGTAAGTCTTGGCGATCGGTATTGGCATCGATATACTGAGCGCTTCCCTGATAGGTGAGGTTGATGCCACTTTTTCCTAAAGGAATCACAGGAGAGGTAATAATACCCCCAACACTGCTCTGGACAGTTTGAAAGCCGAGAGTACCGTTGTAGAGGCGATCGCGGTAATTATATTGCACATTCAAGAGATGGGGAAGGGAAGTGCCTATTATCTGACGCAATCCCAAATTCACCCGCAAATTGTCTTCCACCTTGTCTAAGTCAAAACTGGTTAACTCCCCAGTTCCTTCAATTACTGCTCGTGGACTCAAAACAGAATTTATCTTTGTCTTGACAGCAAACAATGAGCCTAAGTTACCTATACCTTCTTGCACACCTCTCTGTACTAGTAACTGAGGCGTGATTGTCCAGCTTGTCTTCTCTGTATCGATCACTGGAAAGCCACGCTCAATATACAAACCACCCCGCTTATCTCCATCATAGCCGGGAGAAACGATTGCAGGTGTAACATCCCGCTCCCGGCGGTCAATCGTCTGCTGATTCACCGGAATTGGTAAGGAGATTCTTTGATCCAATACCAAACGCTGTCGCTGTGTTCTAATGCGGTCTACCAAGGGTGTTTCTCGTGTCAGAGTTACTGTATCTGCGCGTAACTCTAGTTCTGGAGGCGAAAAAGGATCGTTGGTGATACGGACATCCCTTGCTTGCCAGCCTTGCGGATAGAAGTCAATGTGTTCAGCTTCAAATCTGAGCCGATTGACTACACCTCCTGTTTTCGGGGGTGAGAGGTTGCTAGCATCAGCCTGACCCCCGACTGTAAAATCAATTCCTCCAGGGCTGCTTACACCAGAAAGGGGCTGATTGGCTCTAATGCGATCGCTAGGCGGACGTTTTGTTACTCCACCAGCAGTTGCATCTATGGGTGAGAAAGCAAAATCTGTTTGTGCTGAGGGCACATAAATTTCTCCTCTACCATTTAAGAGTTCTCCATTATCTTGAACAAAGTTATAGGTAAAGCGTTGTCCACGCAGTATTTGATCGCCCCTGGTTAAAGTTACGTTGCCTTCCCCGGCAGCAATTAAGTTGTCTAAATTAACTTGCAAGCGATCGGCATCCACCACCGCGCCATCAAATCGCACAACGACATTTCCAACAGCTGTAATAATTCGCCGTTGCTCGTCATACTCTTGCCGATCTGAAGTGACTTCTACAATTCTCGGTTTGGCTGGCGGTTTGCTAGTTGGTGCTTGTGGCTGATTGGTGGTATTTACTGGTGGTGTAGATGTTGGCGCTTGAGTTTGTGGTTGGACTTGGGAACTGAATTCTACAGTGATGGGCGTTGAAAGTTGCTTTGTCGGATTACGAGACTGGAATTTTATAAAATTTTGTACTGATTGAGAACTTGGTGCAAGATCGGCAGCAGATAGAGAGATACTGTCTCTTTGGGAAGACTGTGACGCAGTAATGTCACTTAGCTGTTTTTGCTGGGCTAACTTCTTAGCTAAAATTTCCGCCTTGGATTCGACTAACTTATTGCTGGTTGTAACCTTTGGGACAACTGGAATAGAAGGCGGAGATTGGGCGACGAGGGGACTTGGAGAAACCCTATAGTTAAATCGTAGAGAGTCCAAAAAGGTTTGTTTTTCTCTAGCAATAGAATTGGGATTTAGCGTAGACCGAAAGCGGCTTGTCGTTAAACCTCGCTCACCGAGTTTTTGAGAAGGTTCAAGTTTTGCATTTAGGGAAGGCTCCACTCCAACTTTTTTTGGCAATGCAGTGGCTTCTGTTTGCGTCTCCCGTTTGCGTAATGCCGCTCTTAGGAGAAGCTCTGAGCGGCGGCCTTCGACGCTCGGATGGCCATTAGAGGTTTTAATATCCTGCGTTGGATAACCAACCAGCAGCGATCGCCCCAACGCAGCACTTCCTGAGTCGGTAATGGGGGAAATTTCTGGTGGGAAAGTTTCTGGTGGATGAGGTACAGAGGAAGTTTTGGCAACTACAGAGTCATTCTGAGTTGAATTGATGGGAGTTGGCAATGGCGAATTACTTTTGGTGTCACCCGCAATCGACAACTCAGGCAAATCCTTAGACTGCTTGGATTTGTCTGTCTTTTCCTGCATTCCAGTTTCTACAACTGAAAGAAACTTTGTATGACTAGCAGATGAGGTGGGATTTACAGGTTGTAAAGATTCGAGGATAGGAGGCGGATTGGGTGGCAGAACTGGATGAAGCATATTTGAGCAAAATCGGGCTAACAAACAGCCAAATGACGGACGGAAGGATAAACATACATTCTGCCTTCCGACTGTCGCCTTCTGCTACCTACAGCAAGCTAACTGGAGGAAGAAACTTACTAAATTTTGCTTAGTAAGTTTCTGTGGCGTTTAGTATTTTCCGCCTTCCAAAGTCGCGGATGATTTATCGCCCTTTTACTCTAAGTCCCGACGGCCGGGGTTACGAGCAGGATCGTTCGACAAAAATCCGAAGATGAAGATAGTTACGAAGAAGGCAACAACAATATAAACAGCGATTTTTAAAGTCAGCATAGAAATATCTCCAACGGGTAAAACAAAGAAAGCTTTTCTTTGAGGATCTGCCATGCAGAAAAGATAGCTACTTTATATTACCCAAATCTCGTCCCTTTTTTAGAGGACTGTGGGGACATGGGACTGGGCACTTAGAGACTAGGGACTAGCAGTACCTACTCTACAGTTATTGAGAATGGTGCAAAATGTCAGTTGTCTGACTTTTAGATGCCCTTAAAAATAACTCAGAAACTGCTTACTCCAGTACGTGACGTTAACTGACAGCAAAAGTTTCTTCCCAAAGGCAACATATTAAAGGTTATGGGACAATACAGTACGGATAAGCATTTTTCACTTTCCTTGTGGTCTGAGGAATAGGGTTGCAGGTATTGGGTAAGGGATGTATTCAAAACCTTTCCCCTTTACCCTTTCCCCTTTAACCAAACCGTATTGGGTTATAGGAAATAGTTACCATGCCCAATGCCCCATGCCCCATGCCCAATGCCCCATGCCCCATACCCTATTTCTCAGTTTGAACTTTTGCTAGGTCTTTATCAATTCGGTTTTTGACTACTCGTGCAGGTATACCTACAGCAACGGAGAAAGGAGGAATATCTTTATTGACAACTGCTCCCGCACCAATAACACTACCTTTGCCAATGGTAACGCCATCTAATACCGTTACTCCATGACCTAGCCAACAGTCATCTTCAATCACAATTCCCTTGCGAGTAACACCTTGGTATTTAATTAGCTCCATCGGATCGGCAAAATTATGATTATTGGCATATATTCCGGAGTGGGCAGCAATCATGCAGTGTTTGCCAATTTTAATGTCTCCTGGCCCCTCAATACACACGTTGGGAGCAATGAAGGTGTCTTCATCAATATGTATACACGTATCTTCCAAACATCCTATATCAACGTTACGCTCAATAGCGACTCTATTGCCTAGATGAATTTTATTATTTTTGTGTCCTCTAGCATCCATGCGTACACCCTTGAAAATATAGACTCCACTGCCTATTTCAATACAAGAAGCACCGTTAAATTCAACACCATTTTGAATATAAACTGGGCTGCCTATTTGGGCAAAAATACTCCGATATCCTAAACTACGCAACTTTGGCCCCAAAAGAAGTGTAGGAAGATCCCCTAACACAGTAGTTACTACAAGTTCTTGCACACGCTGCAATTTGGAAAAATATTGCTCGTTAGGCATGGCTACATATCTCTTCAATTAATTGTTGTTGACAGTATTGAAAGTTTTTTGCCTGTATCCTAATCTTCTGCCAATACTAAGAGATATCGTATTTCTTAATACATTAAACTTAGTTGGCAGTATTACCGAAATTTACCCATATTTTTAAATGATTTTCCAAAATTTGGAAAACCTCCAGTCTGGCTTTAACTAGGTGAGCAATTCTTGAAATTATGTGTGTTAGAATTACCCACTTAATATGCACAACTACCTTGGATGTCACAGAAGCTTTTGTACCAGTCAAGGCATGTAAAAACTTTGCTTCTTTTTCGCCAGAGCAATTAACAAAAAATCTTAGTGCATTGCAGGGTCAAACCCCAGACTATGAATTTATCTGATGGGTAAAATGGTTGGTTTAGATAGGATACTGTTTTGGTTATCTGGCAAATTTGCAAAGCTTGTTACGCAACTAGGGATTGAGTTGTTTGCCTTGAGGCTACTTCTTATCAGGCGGTTTTAGTCTTTTAAAACAACTCAGTTCCACAAGCTATGTTGCAACAAAAAATACATTTAACTAGACTATATTCAAAAATTTAGATAAAATTTCTGCCTAGCATAACAATGTAATTATTGTTGGGTCTAGTTGGGTATTATTGCCCCAAAAAGCCCAATTAGGGTGGATTATCCCCTACATCAGCCATCACATTGAAGTTGACCATCGGTGCAAACAAGTAAGCGCTTCCCCGACTGCTATGACGGCTTTCTTGCAACGAATTTCTAGAGTATGCTGCTCCAATCATGTTGCACACAGATGATTTACAGACTAGCAAATTCATGTTTGTAATTACATGAATCGTTTTTAATAACAGTTGCTTTTAACAATAACACATTTTATTTTTAGTGGAACACTCTTAATAAATAAGTTGATTGGTGATGAGAATATTGTAAATTAGCTAACTTTTTTTATGGAGCTATCGCTACTCTTAAATAATTTTATACACTTAGATAAAATTTCTTGATGACGGTAATTTTAAAAATAATCACGGATGTTAATTGTCTTTTAGTCTATATTTCTACCTTTGTTTGTCCAAGTAATTTTATAATTGGGCGTTAAATTCAGAATGATATCTACTATACTGATGACACCCTCTTCGTTCAAAAGCTCAAAATTTTCTTCTTCCCTATTACTTGTATCTAAAAATTTGTAAATCACCCATTCGGGTGAGCCAAGCGGGTGATGCGTGCTTGGTGTTACTCATTATAAATTTTATTGTAAAGAAAGCTAAAACTTAGCTGAGTTTTCAGGAGAAGTCCACAAAACAACATCAAATTGACCACATTGAGGTATCGGTTTTAACTCACACACTTGGTTCAAATTATGGCTTTAATTAAAGAAATTGTCCAAGAAGCTCTAAATAGCGGCTATCTGAGTGTTATAGCCGAAGAACAACTGCGATCGCAACTTCAAAGTAATTATGACTCAGAAGACCTAGATGCCTGGATCATTTTACAGCGAGCTATTGTAGCGGGTGATGTCAAACAAGAGTCGCGCCGAAAAAAAGCTTCTCTTTCTCCTAAAGCCAAGGACGCTTCATCAAGTATCAAACTTGCTTATCAAATGGCAGCGGAGATTGCTTATGCAGCTGCTGTAGCTTTGTCAATGACAAAAAATACCAAAGACCAACCTTCACTAGGTTCATAAGATTACAGGCTAAGAAGTTATTTTCCTGATTTAGTATCCAAAATTTATACCAAGTAGTTTGCGACGCTTTTCTAGTTAACTCCTTGGTATTATTTTTACGCCTTCCTCTTTTAAGTGATGTCTACATGGGTTATTTTGTATCACATCTTCTCAAACTAATCCTTAATCTAAGAATCATAGCTGATTATTTCCCAGCACAATTTTATTAAAAAATAATTAAAAATTTAACCTTTGTGGAAACAGCTACGGGGAAATTTCACCTTTAGCCAAGACAGTAGAACTGATCCCCGGAAGCAATACTAAAAAAAATATAAATTATTTATTCAAAACTAGATTTTTTTAAGTGATACATACCACTCAATGATTAAATCTTAATATACCAAGTATATGGCTGAGAGTAATGCATAGAATTAGAAACACCTTGGTGTAAACTTTAGCAACGATGTTAAAAAGAATTCTCAATGCTTAACAAAGTCATCGCTTCTTCACAAACTACAGTATAAAGAATTGGCAACATTGGTAAAGACAGTAAACAATAACCATAACTAAACTTGGAGTTTTGCCAACCTATGCAGCCAATTCGCACATTTAACGTATCCCCTTCACTACCGCCGCGACTCGAACCACTGCGGCGGCTAGCATATAACTTGCACTGGGATTGGAACGTTGAGAGCAAAGATTTATTTCGTCGCTTAGACTCTGACTTGTGGGAGTCTAGCCATCACAATCCAGTGTTGATGCTCGGTACTATCTCTCAATCGCGGCTTTTGGAAGTTGTCGAAGATGAAGGCTTTCTCGCGCAAATGGATCGAGCTGACCGTCAGTTAGACGATTATTTGCAAGAACGCACTTGGTATCAAAAACAACGGGAGCAAAAACCAAAAGAATGCTACGCCTATTTTTCGGCGGAATTTGGACTTGTTGATTGTTTACCCGTCTATTCTGGCGGCTTAGGCGTTCTGGCGGGGGATCACCTCAAATCTGCTAGTGACTTGGGGCTACCACTTGTCGGTGTAGGTTTGCTGTATCAGCAAGGCTACTTTGCCCAGTATCTCAATGCTGATGGTTGGCAGCAAGAACGCTATCTGCTCAACGATTTCTATAATATGCCCTTGCATCTAGAGCGCAATGCCGATGGTTCAGAACTACGGATTGCGGTAGATTATCCAGGACGCAAGGTATACGCCAGAGTTTGGCGCGTACAAGTGGGAACCGTTCCCTTGTATCTGCTAGACACCAATATTGAACCCAACAACACTTACGACCACGACATTACAGATCAACTGTATGGTGGCGACATCGATATGCGTATCCACCAGGAAATCATGCTGGGGATCGGTGGTGTGCAAATGCTCAAAGCTTTGGGGCTGAAAGTCACCGCTTACCACATGAATGAAGGCCACGCCGCCTTCTCTGCCCTAGAACGCATCCGCTTGCTGATTCAGGAAGAGGGACTGGATTATGCCCAAGCTAAACAGGTGGTGGCTTCCAGTAATATCTTTACTACCCACACGCCAGTACCAGCAGGGATTGACTTATTCGCTCCCGACAAAATGCTGCACTACTTGGGGTACTATGCAGAGATATTTGGGTTGCCCAAAGAGCAATTTTTAGGACTGGGACGCGAGAATACAGGCGATTTATCTGGGCCTTTCAGTATGGCGGTGCTGGCGTTGAAAATGGCAACATTTTCTAACGGTGTCGCCCAACTGCATGGGGTAGTGTCGCGGCAAATGTTCCAGGGCTTGTGGCAAAAAGTACCAGTAGAAGAAGTGCCGATCGCAGCAATTACTAATGGTGTCCATGCTCGCAGTTGTGTGGCGAAATCGACTCAAGAATTGTACGATCGCTACCTCGGCCCAAATTGGTCATCAGCACCACCAGATAGCCCATTATGGGAGCGGATGGATGCCATACCCGATGAGGAATTGTGGCGCAATCACGAACGCTGCCGCTTAGATATGATTTTGTATGTGCGGGAGCATTTGGTCAAGCATTTAACAGATCGCGGCGCTTCGGCTTCAGAAATTATCCAAGCTCAAGAAGTTTTAGATCCTTACGCTTTCACCATTGGCTTTGCCCGTCGCTTTGCCACCTACAAACGCGCCACCCTCTGGATGCGTGATTTGGATCGCATTAAGCGGCTTCTGCTGGCTAACAAAGACCGGAAAGTGCAATTTGTGATTGCTGGTAAGGCACATCCTAAAGATATCCCCGGTAAAGAACTGATCCGCGAAATCAATCACTTTATCCGCGAACAACATTTAGAAAAACAGGTGGTGTTTGTTCCCAATTACGACATTCACATTTCTCGGTTGATGGTTGCGGGTTGTGATATCTGGTTAAATACACCGCGTCGTCCACGGGAAGCCTCTGGTACCAGTGGCATGAAAGCCGCAATGAATGGCTTGCCGAATTTAAGTGTACTAGATGGCTGGTGGGATGAAGCTGATTACGTCCGCACGGGTTGGGCGATTGGACATGGAGAGAATTACGACGATCCCAACTATCAAGATGAAGTAGAAGCAAATGCTCTCTACGAGTTGTTAGAGAAGGAAGTTGTACCGCTATTTTATGAGCACCGGGATACTGATGGCTTACCCCGTCCGTGGGTTGCCAAAATGAAGGATGCAATTCGATTGAATTGTCCTTTCTTTAATACAGCGCGGATGGTAGGAGAATATGCACAAAGAGCTTATTTCCCAGCTAGCGATCGCTATCATACCCTGACTGTTGATAACTATGCCCCAGCGAAAGAACTAGCTGCTTGGAAAGAAAAATTGGGCGAACACTGGTTCAACATCAGAATCAAAGATGTTGATGTATCGGCAGCTTCAGACATTGAAGTTAACCAAACTGTTGCTGTCAAAGCCAAGGTTGACTTAGCAACCTTGACCAATGATGATGTGCAGGTGGAGTTATATCAAGGTGCGATCGATGCCAATGGTGAGATTGTCAACGCTGTAACAGTGGTGATGGATTACCAAGGTGAGGATTCACAGCAATTGAGCATTTACACGGGTAATATTACTTATACCGCTTCTGGTTTACAGGGCTTGTCTTTGCGTGTATTGCCGAAAAATCCAAATCTGGCTAATGCTTATGAACCAAGGTTGATTGCTTGGGCAGAGTAAGAGTGCTGAGTAGTTATTAAATACTCAAGAATAGGCGTTGCTAACTTAAATTAGCAACGTCTTTTATATTACAAGTTTTCAGGTAAGTAATTAATATCTAGTAGCTGTTCTAAGGTATAGGTAGAATATTCAGGTAAGTTATCGAGTTTGCCTTCAGTTTTATCAATTACATATCCTAAAGCATCATTATAAATTGATGCTAATTCTTTTTCTAAAAATTGATATAAATTCGTTGTTAACTGACGTTTTAATTGATTCCTAAAACCTCTAATTTCTGCTTTCCAATGTCCAGAATTATATTGAGATTCCTCTGTCCAGTATTGCAATAGCAAAAGATGTCTAATAATTTGTTCTAATAAACTAGCAACCTTGGCTTTGTCTCTACGACCCAAATTTTCTAGCTCCTCAATTAAATTTTCTAAATCTAATTCTTCTAAATGGTTAGCTTTCAAGAGTTTGATTGTTTCCTCTAACCAGAGATGCTCGTCAATTTCATAAAGTTGTTTCAAACTCAAATTAGAACTAACTCCTTGCATAAAAACTCCTTGAGTTAAATCTTACGACATTACAATTTTAGGCTAATATTCTTTGGGGGATGATAATGTAGCCAGTGGTGCGATCGCCTAATACTAAGTTACGTTGTTCTCCCCAATACCACCAATAAGCGGCAACATAAGCGCAAATTAAGCTATCTAGTTTATCTTCGGTTGCTTTGAGGGCTGCGCCTGTGGTGGGGATTTCTAGGAGGAACGAACCGCAGAGGCGCAGAGGTGGAGAAAGGGAGGGGAGGATATCGAGAAGATAATTTTGGAGTTTGATTAGTTCTAGGCGGCGCTCAGTGAGTCTTCCTTTTTTGTATTTGAGGATGCGTTCTAAGTTGAATAGGTTAACGATTGCTGGGTGGGGAAAGACTTCTATTTGATATCTGCTAAGTTTTTGCGGTTCTATGGTGGGTGCGTGGGCAAAACCACGTGATTCTAATTCTAAACCAAAGTTGATGGTGCGATCGGCGAAGGGTAGGTTTTGATTAGCTGGGTAGCAGCCTGCATGATATTTGCCAAAGTACTTGTGGCTGAGTTTGTCAGGGAGGCGACTCCCGCTAGCGTTGGGTATGAGAGTAGGTGCATCTACGGCGATGATTGCTGGTTCGTCTGGTTTGACGCTTTGCTCGATCCAGGTAAGGATGTCTGCAATAGCTTCTTTGCGGTCTAGATCGAGTAGTTGCAGTTGTCCATCTATCCATTCTAAACAGCATAGTCCACTTGGTTGCGATCGCCAGCCTAAATCAATGCCAATAAATTTCATTGTCATAACATGAATTTGCGATTATTTTCGCATTTTCAGGCTACCATTTACCTAAATTTACTTGCTAAAAATTGTGAGAAATAATCTTATAATCTGAAATAGCTTGTCTTAATTTATTTTATCTGGCAATAAATTAATCAAGATTATTCCAATGAAAATATTATTTTTACATCCCAATTTCCCCTCACAATTTCGCAACCTAGCGACAGTTTTAGGTAAAGATCCTAATTGCAAAGTCGTCTTTGGAACAAATCGTCGTGAAGGCGAAATACCTGGTGTTTATAAAGCTATTTACACTCCTTCTCGTGAAGCTGCTCCCCAAACCCACCATTACGTTCGCAACCTAGAAAATGCTGTTCTCACCGCGCAGGCTGTCTATCGCGTGTCCGAAAAATTAAAAGCCGAGGGTTTCTTTCCAGATATAGTTTATGGTCATTCTGGTTGGGGCCCGACTTTATTCATGAAAGATGTTTTTCCCAAAGCAGAATTATTGTGTTATTTCGAGTGGTTTTATCACGCTCACGGTTCGGATGCAGATTTTGATCCCAATGAACCATTGAATGCTGATGATGAATGCCGTATCCGCGTGAAAAATGCACCGATTTTGACTGATTTATATAGCTGCGATCGCGGGCTTTCTCCCACTAATTGGCAGCGTTACCAGTTCCCCAAAGAATATCATAGCAAAATCACTGTACTTCATGATGGTATTGATACCAATTATTTTGTTCCCAAGCCAGACGTAAAGTTAATTTTACCAAGAATAAATCTTGACCTTTCTTATGTCGAAGAGTTGGTAACTTATGTGGGACGGGGAATGGAACCTTATAGAGGATTTCCACAGTTTATGGAAACGGTGGCACTAATTCAACAGCGAAGACCTAAGTGTCATGTAGTAGTTGTGGGAGAAGATAGGGTGGCTTATGGGAAGAATCTTCCCGATGGTCAGACTTATAAACAATTAATGCTAGAAAAATTAAAATCATCTTTAGATTTATCGAGGCTGCACTTTACAGATAGACTACCTTACAATGAGTATCTTCAAGTTTTGCAAGCTTCTTCTGCTCATATTTATTTAACCCGTCCTTTTGTTTTATCCTGGTCAATGTTAGAAGTAATGGCAGCAGGATGTTTACTCATAGCTTCTAAGACTCCGCCAGTCTTGGAGGTCATCCAGGATGGGGCGAATGGACTGTTGGTAGATTTCTTTTCTCCCCAAGATATTGCTAATCGGGTTGAAGAGGCGCTGAATCATCCTCAAGAGATGAAAAAAATTCGTGCGAATGCGCGAGAGACAATTTTGAAGCGTTATGATTTAGCCAAACTGTTACCACAGCATTTGCAATGGATGTTTGCTGGTAAAAATTCTGATAGTTTAAAAAAGCGCTCAGTTTCTAAGGGATTTGGAAGAAATTAGATGTTATTGGTCATTGGTCATTTGGCATTTGTCTCTTGCATAAATATTTTTTTGTCTCACGCGAAGGCTCGACGAAGATCGTGAAAATAACGATTTTTACAAGATAGTTTAATTTTATTGTGCCAACTTAACTGATCAAAGGAATTAGCGATCGCTAATTCCTTCCCGACAATTTACCTTGTGAGGATGGTTACTATAGTTACAACTGGGAAAAAAGTAACTTACCAGCCCAAGATTACCTATAATCTTTATGACAAACACTATTTCAATTAACGATTCCCTGGTTCCTAATTCTCTACCGAAACCAGCAATCATTCGACTAGAAAACATTTTCAAGATTTATGGTAGTGGCGAAACAGAGGTACGAGCGCTGAATGATGTCAACCTAATTGTGGAACAGGGCGAATATTGTGCAATCATGGGCCCTTCAGGTTCTGGTAAATCCACAGCCATGAATATTATCGGTTGTTTAGACCGTCCGACAACGGGACATTATTACTTAGATAATCTTGATGTAGCTCAAATGGACGATCGCTCATTGGCGCACATCCGTAATAAAAAACTGGGGTTTGTGTTTCAACAATTCCACCTATTGCCCCAACTAACAGCATTAGAAAATGTGATACTGCCAATGCTGTATGCTGGTGTGAATCCAAAAGAAAGAAGCGATCGCGCCACAATTGCATTGACGCGAGTCGGTTTAGCAAATCGCCTCAACAACAAACCAACTCAACTATCTGGGGGGCAACAACAAAGAGTAGCGATCGCACGAGCCATTGTCAATCGTCCTGTAGTACTCCTAGCCGATGAACCCACAGGCGCACTTGATTCGCGCACAACCCAAGAAGTCTTAGATATCTTTAGCGAACTCAATGCCAGTGGAATCACCGTTGTCATGGTGACACATGAGCCAGAAGTTGCCCGTCAAACCCAGCGCATCGTTTGGTTCCGCGATGGTCAAGTGGTACACTCTAACCTCACCCCAAGCGACTTGAATAACCTTACTGTGTCATAGCTTAATAAAGTCAGAATTCGCCCTTGGCGTTTGGTAGGTGGACGAAAGTTTGTATCTAGTCGCCAAGGCTGATAAATGCGGTTTTGATATGATTACAAACTCGATGTTTTACCAGTTTCTGCTTGTGTTGCGATCGGCTTGACATCGGTGTAACCCATTTCACCAGCTATTGTCCGAAACACCGAAATTTGCTCCTCAAAATCTAGTCCTTCAATTTGGGAAACCAGATCATTAATTGCCTTACTTGGTTGGTAGCTAGCTGGTAAACCAACCACCTGATTTCCCATAGCTACTGCCCAAGCATACCAAACTAACAACTGATTATTTTCTTTTATCGACCCATAAGCACGAGAGTATTCTGTATCTTTGCGGTTAACAATATCCCGCATAATATCTAGTTGCTGCTCATCTGATAATTCAAAATAGTCTCCTAACAGAAGTGGTGCTAATTCTGGTTCAGCCGCAGCAGGTACAGCTGGCGTAATTGAATCACCCATTTTTTTATAAACAAAATAGAACCAGGCTAATTTGGCATCGGTATCTAAAGCATTAAACGCATCCACTAATTTTTGAGTTTCATTGCTCTGGGCTTGAGAAATAGTTTTGTCGTAACTTGCAGTCATAATTTTGTCCCAAAGTAAATTTAATAGACCAAACTAAGTGTTACCAGAGTTTTCTTATCAGATTCTAGTACCGATAGAAGGAGTTAACTTTATTGCAAATTGCAGCTTTTATCTATCTTTTAATAGAGGTAAAAGTCTCTCCCAAGGAAGCAACGAAGTGGCATATTGACTTGTTACAATCGCCCTAGTAATAAAAATTTACCTTAAGGTTTTTAATTATGCCTGATGAAGTAAAGCCCAATGTTAATGAAGCTCCCACCCATGATGCTCAATTAGCTGCCGAAAGCATAGCTAGTGGTGAAGAACAAGCGCCAAAGGTCGATTTTGATGCTGATTATGCAGCTGCACAGCAATTTAGCGTTAGTGAAGTTGATCGCACTGGTGAAGGTTCAGCAGCAGCCGAAACAGCTACAGCACCTAAATATCAAACCTCTAAGCCAGAAGAGACAAAAATTCAAGCGCAGTCAACTGGTAATCCTGACGATTATGCAGAATTAGCCAAAGAAGTTGGGAATTCTAGAACTGAAGGTGTAACTAATGTCAGTGATGAACTAGTACAAAAAGCTTTGGAAAAGGGTCAACCGAAAAAGTAAATTTTCCTAATCCAACATTTAGACATCTGGTGAAAAAAATGTAGAGACGTAGCATAGCTATGTCTCTACAATGGTTATGGATAACGCATATTTAATTTATGGAGATGTGTATATAATTAATAACCATTCATCACTTCTAGCAGTTCGCTAGGTTGGTGAATCAAATAATCTGGATTTTGTTTAGCTAGTACTTCCGATGAGTTAAAGCCCCAAGCTACTGCAATTACTTGGATATTTGCTTTCTTTGATGCTTCTATATCTCTGGTTTCATCACCGACATAAATAACTTCTTGGGGTTTGAGTTGCTTTTGCCTCAATACATTATTGATTATGGTTGTTTTGCCAAAAATTGTAATTCCTGAGTAGATGAAATCAAACAGGTGATTTAAATCATTGATTGTGAGAAATTGGGTAACGTTATCTTTAGAATTAGAAGTGATAATACCCAGTTTATATCCTTGATTTTGTAGTTCTATTAATGCTTCTTTAATTCCCGGAATTGGTTTTAATTCAGGAATTTTGTCTTTTAATTCTCCTTTAACTTTTTTAACTAAAAAAGGTATTTTAAATAGAGAAACTCCTGAGAACTTAATAATTTCCCTAGATGTTAAGTTTTTAAGGAGGGCTAATTGCTCTGGGCTGATGTGTCTATAACCAAAGTCTACAGCTAGACGATTGGCAATACTTACAAGGGCATCTACTGTATCAGCAATTGTGCCATCAAAATCAAAAATAATTACTTTCGGGGTCATTATTTGCCTGGATGCGTCAAGATTAGCTAGGGCGTTGCGTCGTAACATTTCTGGCTTAATCCGCCGCAAGGCAGATGCTGGAAATCGTTTATCCCACTCCTGGTCTGAGATTTGGGCTAATTCTAGCAGTTTGGGAGCAATATTCCCAGGATAAGGCTGAAACTCTGGAATATCAGTTGTACTGGCAAAACGTTGATTCCAAGGACAAACATCTTGGCAAATATCACAACCAGCAACCCAGCCTTGCAAATGGGGTGTGAGTGTCTGTGGCAGTTCTTCGTCCCGATTTTCAATTGTATGATAGGCGATGCAGCGATTAGCATCCACAACAAAAGGCTGAGTAATTGCACCTGTAGGACAAGCCTGAAGGCAACGAGTACAGCTACCGCAGTGTTCTGTATGCGGGCGATCGCTCTCTAGCTCCAAATTGGTCAACACTTCTCCCAAAAATACCCAAGAGCCATATTCTCGTGTAATCACATTACCATTCTTGGCAATCCAACCAATTCCGGCAAGTTGAGCCAATACTTTATCTTGTACTGGGCCAGTGTCTGCATAATAACGAACTCTTACACTTTCATCTAGTGATTCCAGCCATGTAGATAGCTGCTTGAGTTTCTTATGCATCACCTTGTGATAATCTCTTCCCCAACCATAACGGGAAATTTTGGCATATTCCTCGCCTTCGGGACGTTGATGTGATGTGTAGTAATTTAGCGCCACACACACTAGCGATCGCGCTTCTGGCATCACTAAGCGGATATCTTGACGTTTTGGGTTAGCCATCCATTCCATATCCGCGTGATAACCCAGTTCAATCCATGCTTGTAACCTCTGCGCTTCTGTGGCATCTATGCTATCTACAGCAGCAATCCCAACTTTGTGAAAGCCCAACTCGCTGGCTTTTTCTTTCACCACACTACTGCTTGTTACAGAATACTGACTCATTTTTTTATTTGGATTTTGCCTAAATAAAGGCAAATAAATTATACATTACCTAGTCAATACCTTTGATGAATATTTGTTGCTTTCCCTACGGATCAATTTTATCGAGAAAGGAAGAAGGCAAGAGGGTAGTATTCCTCCTGCCTTCTGCAATTTTTGCAACACCAATGTAGAGACATTCCATTGCAACATCTCAACTTCCATCGTGAGGAAGATTTAGCAATATGTAGCAATCTATCTCAAAAGCAGCTTTCTTTTGAGCGATTTTTGTATTGAAATGAATATTCAGTTAGCATAATACAGAGAATTTTATGACTTCTGCTGAATTTATATCCCCAGCACAGTTGAAAGAAGAATTCCAGATTGAGGGAATTACAGAAACAAGTGTACTGCGTTATTTTCAAACCTTAAATGCGGGAGAATTTGAGGCAACTGCTGCCTTATTTGCGGTAGATGGTGTGATGCGTCCACCCTTTGAATCTGATATTGTGGGGACAGATGCGATCGCAGCCTACTTAAAACAAGAAGGACAAAACGTTAAAGCTTACCCCAACACGGCAATCGCCGAGACTTTAGAAACCGGTGAGATTGAAATTCAGGTAGCAGGCAAAGCCCAAACTTCCTGGTGTAGTGTGAATGTCTTGTGGCTATTTATCCTCAACCAACAACGGCAAATTTTCTATACTAGAATCAAACTTTTAGCTTCTCCCCAAGAGTTACTTTCTTTACGCCGTGACAAGTAGTAAATAAGTATAATTGTTGAGGAAATGTTTGATATTACCCAAAACCAAATTTAGGCATCAAAAATTCCTATAAATAACTTTTGTCTATTTGACTAATTCGGGTAAAGTAGCTTGTAATTTGAGACAGTTTGCACCATCAATCTGCAACTCATAGTCTACTTTATCCATCAGACGATTCATAATCAGCCAACCATAACCACCTTCTTGTTTTTCCAGAGGGTTGGGTGCGTAGTAGTTAGACATATCAAAGCCTTCGCCGTAGTCCCAAACTTCTAAGGCCAAATCCCGGTCTTTCACTTCCAAACGCAGTAAAATTGGTAAATTTGGTTTATCCTTGTGGGCATGACGGACTGCATTTGAGTAAGCTTCCACCAAAGCCAGTCTCAAACGACTTGATTGCCGTGACCAATCCACAGATTCTCCTAGCTGAATTTTCAAACATCCCAGTAACCAGTTTTCGACAATATTCAGAAAATTCAAGTCACTTGGTACATGCAGCTCACTTTTCATCACTTATAAAATCTCCAGTGAAAGTATAGTTTGATCGTCTTCTTGAATGTGGTTATCTGCCTGGATGCGAGCTAGTAAATGGTTGAGAGAAAGTGGTTGTTCTTCTTGTTGTAACAGTTGCCAAAGACCATCTTGGTTCAGCATAGAACGATTAACTGCCTCAGCACTAGACCCATTTTTTACTGTTAAATCAGAATCATTTGAGATCGTTGCTTCTGTAATACCATCACTAGCGAGTAACAATGTGTCTCCAGTAGCGAGAACCAAACGACCAGACTGTGCCTGCCACTTGGGTAAGATTCCCAAAGGAACGCTGCGGACTTTCAGGTAATTAGGATTGTCGCCTAAAGCGTCTTGGCGTGACCATAACAGTGGATAAATATGACCGGCATTCGTGTAGACGAGTTCTTTAGTACTAGGGGTATAACAGGCTAACACAAGAGTAATGAAATAATTGTTGCTAATTAAATCTTCACTCAGAGCATGATTGAGGTTTTGCATAACCACATTCGGCTCGGCTGGTGTTTCTTGAGATAATTCCCGGCGTAAAACTGAAATAATACTAGCCATAAATAAAGCAGCTGGGACACCCTTACCAGAGACATCACCTACTGCTAACCACAAGTCCCCTTTGGGATGAACAAACACTTCAAAAAAATCGCCTCCTACTTCCCGCGCCGGGTAGCAGCAGGCTTGCACTTTTACACCTTTGATATCAGGTAAACTTTGGCGTAGTAAGTTGTATTGAATTTGCCGAGCCACCTCCAACTCATTATGAATCTGCTGTTGCTTTTCTTGGAGACGCTGGTAAAGTTTTGCTTGCGAGAGAGCTAAGGCTGCTTGTTCGGCAACACCTGCAATTAGTTGGATGTCTTCGTCTTGCCAGGGGCGATCGCGTCCCCATTGGTGGAGGGCCAGCACAGCCAACAAATGCTGCTGGTAGCTAAGTGGCACAACCAAATGGTGACAGGGGTTGCCCTCGTATATTTCTTGAGTAAGTTGATAATGACGAGTTTCCAGCACTTTTTCAATTAAAATACTGGGATCGAAGAAGCAATCTAATACATTGGATTTAGGATCGTAGTATGAAAACTCATCTTGGATCAGGCGATCGCCCTCTACTGGTCTGAGCAAGCAACTGCTAGCATCAAATGTTTGTCCAATGGTTGCGACAATTTTTTGCAGCATACTATCGTAGTCTAAAGACTCCCGAATTGCGGTTGTTACGGCATTAAACAAAGATTCTCGCCGTAGGGCCCGACGCAACTCTTGGGTGCGCTTCTTGACTACACGATATGTATCAGTCGCTTGCTCAACTAATGCCCTGAGTTTATCTGGATTCCAAGGTTTGGTAATATACTTGAATACCTGACCAGAGTTAATGGCATCTACTAAATCTTCGACATCAGTAAAACCAGTTAACAAAATCCGGATCGTGTCAGGAAAGCGCTCTACTGTCCGACTAAAAAATTCCGTTCCATTCATTTCTGGCATTCTTTGGTCAGAAATAATCACCGCCATTTCGCCAAATTGATCTAAGATTTCCAGAGCGCCAAAGGCATGATTGGCTTTATATACTTGAAAATCTCGTCTAAAAGTGCGGTAGAGTAAATCTAGGTTATCTGGCTCATCATCTACCACCATGAGCTTAAGTTTTTCGACCCCTGTCTCAGCCATATTTGACTTTACTTTTGAGATGTTTGAATGGCGATATAGTGTGATGTTTATCCCACATAATAAATCACAGAAAATCAGAGAAGCCATTCACTTTGAAAATATCACTTTCTCAAAGTTATGAGTTTCCCTTGATCGTTCTCAATTGCTCCACATTAAAATTACCTTTACCCAACTAAACCAGAACGCAGGGCGCGGACTGCTGCTTGGGTACGGTCATCGGCACATAGCTTATTCAAAATATTGCGAACGTGAGTTTTAACAGTCCCAACAGTGATGTAAAGTCTTTCCGCAATTAGTGCATTACTACAACCTTCGACAATCAACTGTAGCACTTCTAATTCCCTTTCTGTCAGGGTGTAAGGTTGAATTCCTTCCAAATTCTCGACATAATCAGGGTTAGAGGCAATAGTCTTGGCATCTACAAAAGCCGATTCCAACTTTTGAGGATTTTGTTGTGCTTGTTGTAATACAATTCGAGCGATCGCTGGATCGATCCAGGCGTTGCCATTGTAAGTTACTCTCACTGCTTCCAGCAAATTATCAAATTTGATATCTTTCATACAGTAAGAATCTGCACCAGCAGCAAAAGCTGCCAACACAGCTTCTTTGTTATCCCGCAGCGTCAAAATTAACACTTTTGTGGCTAGCTGCTGCCCATTTGCAGTAGATTTTACCTCCCGTGTTAGTTCAATACCATCTTTATCTGGTAAACCAATATCTACGATCGCAATATCAGGTTGTACCATTTTTAACATCTTTAGCCCCTCGGCAGCATTGGCAGCTTCACCTACAACTTCAATCTCATCCTTTTGGATGAGCGCTGTCCGAATACCCACGCGAGTGAGGTCATGATCTTCAATTAAAGCAATACGAATTTTACTCATAGCCAACTTCAGCCCGTTACACTACCTTAACCATAAAGTCGAGTTTCGTGACATACTCCCACACTAACTGTAAGCAGTATAGTGGGAGCTTCTGTTCCCGGAACCAGAGTTGCGAGTTGAGCTTTTTTATACTGGGTTAATATTACACTTTCACAATAAAGTTTGCACTGATCCAGTCCAAGTACAAGCGCTCTGAGAAATCCCCACTCTCAATACTTTTCGGTTAAGGGGGAAAGGGGAAAGGGAAAGGGTTTAAATTTACCTTTACCCCTTACCCTTTCCCCAGACCAAAAGAGAGATTGTTGGGTTTATTCGAAAAGTATTGGGATCTTTTCTGCCTAAGTTCTAATATAAAAAAATTTGATAAACTTAACATTCAAGTAAATCTGGCGTGAGGGTTACTCAAGAATAGGCTATGTCTAAAGGCAATCAAGCATTTTCAGTATTGGGAATACCAGTTCATGTGATGGCTAACTATCCAGGCTGGTTGTTAGAAAGCCTAGAACAAGGCAGAGGAATTCATGTAGTAACGCTCAATGCAGAAATGACTATGCAGGCAGAGCAGAATGAATTACTTGCTCAGATAATTAAAAATGCTGAACTAGTTATTCCAGATGGAGCCGGGGTTGTTCTGTATTTACGGTTATTATTATGGCAAAAAGTTCAGCGTTTTCCGGGAATTGAATTAGCAGAAAAACTTTTGCAAGAACTTGGACAACAGAAGACAGGGGCAAAAGTGTTTTTTTATGGAGCAGCGCCTGGGGTGGCCTCAACTGCGGCAGATTTTTGGCAGCAGCAAATTCCAGACTTGAATATAGTAGGTACTCACTCAGGCTACCATTCCCCAGAAGAAGAAGCGCAATTGCAACAAACTCTTGCTCAATTGCAGCCACAAGTGATTTTTGTCGGTTTGGGAGTGCCACGTCAAGAGTTATGGATTGCCGAAAACCGCCATTTGTGTCCTCAAGCAATTTGGATT
Organism: Nostoc sp. FACHB-133; assembly: GCF_014698055.1. Classification (NCBI taxonomy): domain Bacteria; kingdom Bacillati; phylum Cyanobacteriota; class Cyanophyceae; order Nostocales; family Nostocaceae; genus Nostoc; species Nostoc sp. FACHB-133. The sequence continues at coordinate 115,629 of NZ_JACJSH010000011.1, read as the reverse complement.
GGCGTTGGTGGTAGTTTTGATATTTGGTCGGGAACTAAAACTCGCGCTCCCGCCTGGTTAGCAAATAATAATTTGGAATGGTTGTATCGGCTATATCAAGAACCTTGGCGTTGGCGGCGAATGTTGGCTTTGCCTGCTTTTGCTGTAAAAGCTTTTGTTTATCGTTTGACAGCGAAAGATGCAATTAGTTAAGTAGGTTGGTGCAATTAAAGCTAACTTGCAAGGACTGTCATTTGTCCTTTGTCACTTGTACTGAGCGTAGTCGTACCACTTCGTGGAAGCAAGCTACGCGTAGCGTCTCGCAGAGAAGTATTGGTCATTAGTAAGGACTTTGCGTAACATAAGTTTGTTTCTTTCTAAAAACTTACTTGGTTAAGAGTTTTGCTAGCAGTAGCGGGGCGTTCACTCTGTGTTATTACTTAGTTAATACTGAAGTCTTCAAAAAATTTTAAATTTTCTTTGTTGAATTTTAAATTCCCAGGCAAAACCTGGGAATCCTTATTTTGATAGGCAATGTCACATCTAAGTCGGCAAATTGTTTAGTTGTGGTTATGAGGAAAATTTAACAATGCCAGTATTAACAACTCAAGTTAAAACAGATAAATCCGTTCAGAGAGAGGACTCTGCAACTCAACAGCATGGTAGTAATACTACTGCAAAGGTGACATTGCAATCTGTAAGCAAGACTTATGCTAACGGCACTCACGCCTTGTTGAATGCGAACCTTGAGGTAAAAAAGGGAGAATTTCTGTTTATCACCGGGCCAAGTGGTTCTGGTAAATCAACGCTCTTGAAACTGTTGTATGGCCAGGAGTTGCCTACACAGGGAGAAGTAATTGTTGATGAGTGTAATATAGCGGGTTTACGGGGCGATCGCTTGTCATTATTCCGGCGACGGATTGGCATTGTGTTTCAAGACTACAAACTGATTAGCCAACGAACAGTAGCAGAAAATGTAACTTTTGTGCTGCAAGCTCAAGGGTATACCCGTAAAGAAATTCAACGACGTTTAGAACCAACTTTAAAGCTGGTGGGTTTGCTGAGTAAAGCTGATTGCTTCCCAGATCAACTATCTGGAGGAGAGCAGCAACGGGTGAGTATTGCCCGTGCGATCGTTGGTACACCACCACTACTGTTAGCAGACGAGCCTACTGGAAATCTCGATCCTGATAATTCCTGGCAAGTAATCCAGATTCTTCAGAAGTTAAATTCCTTTGGAGCTACGGTAATTGTTACCACCCATGATGAACAATTGGTACGGCGGTGCAATCATCCAGTAGTGCAAGTTACTAATGGACAGTTGTCTCGAAAATAGTTATTTGTCATTAGTCATTTGCAAAGGACAAAGGACAAATGACAAATAACTAATAAACGTGATGCTTGACTTTTGCTGATACGGGTACAAAAGGTGCTGCTGTTTTCGGGGGTAGCACTTGTAGGCGATCGCCTCCGACCGACCGGAGACCATCGCAAGCTTGTAAACTCTTAAAAGCTGCCTCTCGGATTGCAACTTCTTCCTCTCGACTGAGTAAGAGTTGCAAGCATTCAGCAATTTCTTGCTGTACTGAAGAATCAACTCGCTGACGACTGATGAATTTAGTTAGTTGACGTAGGGCAATCAACCGTTTCAATGGATCTTTGTCTGTTAAATTGACCAACAATCGATCGAGGTAGTCTTCTTCTCGATTTTCATAGAAGTTGACAATTTGCCAGACTAATAAAATCAAAGTTGACAGGGTTCCCACGCCTTGGATAATAGCACCAGCTGCAATCCAGGAACTGTGAGAGTCAACCCAAATTGCAGCGGCCATATAAGTGCTGACAGTAGCAAGACCGCCACTAATGACTGCTAAGACTAATCGGCGATTTGAACTGTTTAAGAATTTATGTATCTTAGACCAGTGCAATTGCCAGTCCCACTTCTGCATTGAGTAAACCAATACCATTACCCCAATGCCCATTAAGAGAGCCAATAGCAGCATCCAGTTCCACAACAACATAGCAACGACAATTGTCAGGAACCCAAGAAAGCCTCCAGGCCCAGAGAAACGCTGAAATGTTTGCTGCTTTGTAGCTCCTTTTGTCTTGAACAATGGATGCGACCAGTTCCAGTTGTGGATCTGGTTGATCAATTGCTGCCAAGAAGACGAAGCCTGTGCCACAGTGTTTACCTACTTGATTACGAAATTACCTATTGTATAAGTTTTACTAGGGAATGAAGAAAAGGTGAAGACCCAAACCACAAGATGCCTGCTTTGCATCGACGGATAGTAGACTAGTACAGCACGGCGGAAATAAAGATACCATTTTAGATGGCTTAGAGCAAGGGCATAAAGGCTTTTTAAAGGCAAAAACGAAAGTTATCAATAGTGAATTGACCATCAAAAGCACAGAAGGTAACGCTATGGATGTTATTCACATTTATAAATAATAAGGTATTGGGGGAAATTGCTGAGTCTGAATTGGCAAGATTAGACCCTGGGAGTGCAGTTTGACCGAGCAGTTGGCGATCGCGATCGTAAGCAGAAAGTACTAGCCGTTGAGAACTTGTGACAAAGGCACTAACCGAGTTAACCGGACGCAAGAAAGTAGCTTCTAAAAATCCGCTTTTGGGCGCTCCCATTAAAACTGTTAGCCCTGAAGAAGCCGGAAATGCTGGATTTGATGGTTGTATTGCTAGAGAATTGTGAAAAATTACTCCCCAACGTTCATACTGGCGCTCTACTGTTTCAAAACACTTCAAGTCTTCTAAGTCTAAAAAGATACAAGTAGGTACAGTAATTCTGGCAGCATCAATGACTGACTCGGCCTGATCCCTGCAAGCTGAAGCTTTAATCTCATTTTGTATATTAAACTTGTCAAGCGCAAATTCAGCGTCTTCAATCGTTGGTAGTTTATTTGATTGAAGAGTAGCCTGCTTTACCATGACATCCCGCCTTACCATTACTTAGATAATAATTAGATTGGTTATACATCAAAAGCAATTTATCTTACATATAGAAGTAGAATAAATAGCCTATTAAAATGAGCGTTTCAACTGTTTTTAACGCTCAAAATTATTTATGAGTTTTTTGATAGATTACCATAAAAACTTATGCTGGATTCAAGCTTTAGTGATACTCGCTACCATAAAAAACCTTGTAATACAGTAATTTCAAGGTTAATTTCCTTTTTATTGGAAAAAAAATCACCAAATCTTTATAACTAATCCAGTAATTTTACATCTGCTTAATCTGACGGTGGTGAGAAGTCTTAGAGCAATTGATTCGCTGATAATAACAATGAGTGGAAGTTTGAACTAAACATCTAAGCATCCAGTGTAACGAAAAAAGACTTGGGGACGCAAAGACAGGAGCAAAATTCTCTCTGCGTGTAACCGCATCACTACTTTCACTTATGCCAACAAATGACTACAGTCAACAAAAAATACTTATGTTTCAACCACAAGGATTTGACCAACGCTCCATAAATACCTCACTAGGTAGAATGGTGTATTATTCTGCTGATGGAGCGCCTTGGCAGAATAATGTAACTGCTAGAGATGATCGGGAAACTTTGGTGTTCTTGCATGGCTTTGGTGGTGGATCTTCTGCTTATGAGTGGTCGAAGGTTTATCCGGCTTTTGCCGCCGAATATCGGGTCATTGCACCCGATTTGATCGGTTGGGGTCGGTCTGAGCATCCGGCACGGAATTATAATATTGAGGATTATTTGACCACGATTCGGGAGTTTTTACAGCAGACTTGTACTGGCCCTGTAACTGCGATCGCTTCTTCTTTGACCGCAGCATTTACAATCCGAGTAGCAGCAGCTCATCCTGATTTATTCAAGGCTTTAATTCTCACCACCCCCGCCGGACTTTCCGACTTTGGCGAAGACTACTCACGTAGTTTTTTTGCCCAGTTAATCAGTGTTCCTGTTGTTGACCGTTTAATTTACAGTACAGGGGTAGCCACCAGTGGGGGTATTCGCAGTTTCTTAGAGCAACGGCAATTTGCTAAGTCTAATCGAGTGTACCAAGAAATTGTAGATGCTTATTTGCAATCCGCCCAGCAGCCTAATGCTGAATATGCAGCACTGTCCTTTGTCCGTGGCGATTTATGCTTTGATTTATCCCTTTTCATTCAAGAATTAACAACTCCCACTGCCATTATTTGGGGACAAAAGTCACAATTTACAGGGCCTTCAATTGGTCGCCGCCTTGCCGAAATTAATCCCCAAGCAATCCGATTTTTTCAAGAGTTGGAAGATGTGGGGTTAACACCACAATTGGAATTGCCGGCAGTCACAATTGGGTTAATTCGCCAATTTTTGCCTTTGCTTAATTAGTGGTTTTTCATTAGTCCTAGCCCTGTCGTATGCGGATTTCCTTTGTGTACTAGCGTACTCCTGCGGAGAAGCAAGCTATGCGTCAGCGTGCCGGAGGCTCTACTCTATAAGGCTGTTGGTCACAATTCACGATGGGTTAAAATCACCAGCCCTAAAACCTTGGTGAGAGTGTTGCTTTCCCAGTTTGCAATACATTGCGGGCTAATAGCTAAAGTGTGTTAAAGCGCACTGAAATTAAATAAATTAATTCGCCAACAGTCTTATTCTATTTGCTCAATCCTTTACATCAAGATGAAGGGTTCATTATAGTATTCAAAATCACGATACTATTCCACCTGAATTGATAAATTGCTAATTATATCAACAAAATAAGGCATAGCAAATTTATACTAGCAGGTAGATTATCTGATGACTATTCCAGAGTCAATTAAAAAATTTATTACATGGATACAAGGTTTTGACCATCGGATTTTACAAAATGAAGATGATGTCAAAGAAAAGTTTATTTTACCAATGCTTCACTATCTCTGTTATCCAGAGAGATGTCGTCGTGAATACCCTTTAACAACATCTAAATCAGGAAAATCTCACAGAAATACCGGAGTTATTCAGGTTTATTATTCAACAGATGATATTAATCAGCAAAATATAAATAACTCACTTATTGCTATTAAAGCAATAGCACCAGATGAAACTAAATTAAATGACTTTCTTCAACAAACTAAAATTTATAGTAATCTTTTTAAATCGCTGTTTTTTATAATCACTAACGGATATCAAATAAAGGTTTTTAAACGGGTTCATTACTATAAAGAAGAGTCTAGTTTTGATCTAAATATAGATATACTAAAAGATAATTATATTGCCTCAGACTTTTATAATAAGCTAAACTTTGAATTAGTTAAAAATATCGATAAAAAAACAAGCAGTTTATTAAATACTAAATATGAATTAATAGAGAGATTTTTAAGACAACATCCAGATTTACAGGATATTTTAGAAAAATGTGATTTTGAGCATTCTACTACAAGGCAAGGCTATCGCTTAGTTGTTGTGAAAAAGAAAGTAGCGATCACATGTAATTTACCTAAAGCTTTTGGAGAGGGTAATTGTGAAATAGAGTTCAGCAGCATCATTTTAAGAGGTCTAAAAATTTACTTAAATCATCAAGATATTTTAAGTCAATTAATGACTGGATTACACACCCAGCCAGATTGGGGATGTCGTCGGTTTTTTAAACAGTTAGATAAAAATACTTTTGAGGTTTATTTAGGTCAAACAACTCTAATTTTATCAGATATAGAAGCAGCAGACTTATGTTTATGTATTGATGGAGTTTGCCAAGAATATAAAAACTTACTACTTAAATTTGAAAATATTTTAGAAACATGGAATTTTAAATTTGTAACCTTTTCAGGACGTAGAGGGTTTATCCTATTTTCTGTAAGACAAGAATTATGGAATCTAATGCAGCAATTTGCTAATGAATTTGATTATATTAAAGGTAAGTCAGAATGGCATTTGTTTCATACAAAAGCTATATCAATTCGAGTGAGTAGAGGAATTCACGATCATACATTTATTTCCCACCAAACTGATATAAATTTATCTTCATTACCTAACAATCATCAAGTTAACGTAATTTATGAACTAAATGATGTTAACTTACAATATATTGATACAGATGAATTTACCTTATGGCAGCAAGATATTGGTTCTTGGGGAACCTGGACGGCTAAATATACTAAACAGTGGTTGTTAGAGAAATATATTCCAAAAGTTATTAACTATTACTCACAAAAGTCTCAAATATCTGAAGCTGAATTTCTAGCAAAAATTACAAATTATACAAATGGTCGTATGCTGATTCAAGAAATTGATAATATCAGAGATTTAGCACCTTATCTTCACGACATTCAATCTTGGCTAAATATATATGTAGAAAATGTTGCTGCCTCTCTGTTGAAATCATATTACCAAGCCTATACAAATTTGGTACGTAACACTGACTCTTCTATAACAGGCATAGACTATATTATAGGAAATTTGCGTAGGATCGAGTGGAAAAATACGCAAGAAGAAATTTATAACAATCGCACAGACTGGAAAAACTTGACTTTTAAATATGCTATTGATTGCTTAGATAAGCAAGTAGCAAGAATAAATAATTGTGAATACGAGAATAGTTTAAAGGCAGATTTAATAACTCGGATATTTATTTGGATTATAGAAAATGGGAAAATATCTTTTTCGCAAGCTCAATTAAATGCTGCTAAACAGGCTTTGCTACCACTTTGGGAACAAAGTCGCTTTGAAATGCGTTATGTTTATCCTAATCGATAAAGCTACATAATTTGCTGTAAATTCAACACAAATCCGGGTAGAATATTTTCTCCTGATAAACTAGCAGGATTGTCTAATATCTCTACATCTTTACCTGGACGATAAATTTCTACTTGCTTGTTTTTCCGGTCAATTAACCAGCCTAATTGAGCGCCATTTTCTATATATTCTTGCATTTTCTCCTGTAAGTCTTTCAACAAATCAGTATGAAAACGCAACTCTACTACAAAATCAGGACAAATTGGGGCAAATTTTTCTTGTTGTTCTGGGGTTAAAGCATTCCACCGCTCAATTTTTACCCAAGAAGCATCGGGAGAACGTTCTGCACCATTGGGTAGAGTGAAGCCAGTTGAGGAGTCAAAAACTTCGCCTAAATTACTCTCAGAGTTCCAAATATCTAGTTGGGTTGTAAGTTTAACGTTACGTCTGCCAGTATCACTACCTGTAGGTGGCATAATTAATAATTCCCCTGATGCTATACGCTCAAATTGATAATCGCGGTTTTTCTGACACATCTCGAAAAATTGATCGTCAGTTAAGTCGATTTTCAACTTGAGTGTAGAAGGTAAAGTGGTTGTAACAGCATTCATAAGCTATCCTGAGCATCTTACTTTCTAGTTTAGTGTTGTGTGGGGTGCGATCGCATCAACATAAGTCGGCTTAGTATATATGCAAAATTGCTAGTATAAATTTTTACTAATTTAGGCTATTCAGGAGCGATCGCTAAACTTTATCTTCAGGATTCAGGATGAACGGAGATATCTTTACAGATTATCTCATCTATATTTGTATTAATTATATTCTCGATAATTACAAAGTCATTTTTAATAAAGTGCCGCCAAAATTCCTCTACTTTATTCATTAATTCCTCAAGATCAGCATCTTCATAATCTTTAGGCTTAAGAATAGGTTTTGTATAAATAGTTGTCCATTGTGCTGTTAAAGGTTTCTTCTTAAAAAGAGGTATATTTTTTTGGGATATTTTATATATTTTTTCGCGTATGGATTTATCCTCATTAGGGCAAATTAGCATTCTTATTATTAACTCTTGAGGAGAATTTTCAAATTGCAAATGCAGATTTAATTTATTGTCTTCCCATCTTTTAGGGATGATGCCTATGTATCCCTTACTCCAAAAATATATAGATATTTCTTTAGAGTCAGTCTCTCGAATTAGTAATTCGTGAATTTTTGTAGCAATTTCTGATTGTAAGTCTGGACGATGCTCAAAAATTAAATCCAGAGCTTGTTGATGCTTAGTGTATATTTTTCGGCAGAGTTTGGCTACTTCTGAATCACTCACAATATGTCTCCTGATTAATATAGAATAATGAGTCATTAATGTGTAAATATCTGTACCAAGTGTAGATTTATGACTTATACAAATGCTATCGATTATCTCAGCTATTTTAGAGTAGTTATATATTCTCCAACTTTTTTGAGAAGGTGGATCACCTATTGGTGTTAAATAAATTAAAATTGCTTGACAATCTTTAAATTCTTCCTTAACAGTCCTTTGATATTTTATTAATTGATCTATACCTTCTCCAGCGTCAATTTTATTTTCTATCGCACATACTAGTTTATTGCGCGGAGAGTGTATGAGGATATCAATATTTTGCCACTCACGTCTAACATCAGTATCTGTAAAATCAGCTATATCTATATCAACTGGACTAACTTTTGTATATTTTTCGTCTGTAGGCTCGTACTCTTCTAACAGCACTCGTTTAAGAAATCGCTTGAGGAAAATATCATCAAGCCTATGGTTTTCAGATGGATTTAACAGAAATGCTAAAAAATTTGAATGACGTAATTCTTGACGTACTACACCAATCGCTTCAAAAATATTAAACTGAGCGAGTTTTGATTCCAGCTTTTCTAAGTCTTCATTCTCAACAATCAAACTTTCTAGCAATGCTCGTTCTGTTGCAGGGGTTGTCATTACTAATGAATTTTTCCTGGGACGACAGTTGTATTGTTCCCATAAATTCAGCAATAATTACTCTTTTAGGACAAAATTAGACAAAAACAGAGGTTTTCGCAAGATCAAAATTTTAAATTTTTAATTAGACCACAGCAACACTCAACCCGCTTCAATTAAGCTTCGTTCAGGTAGCGTGACTCCGTTAAATAAGCAGTGGTGCAGATTGACCCCAGTCAGGTCTACTTCGGTGAAATCAATGTCAATTAAATCCGTTTTACATAAAATAGCTTTGGTGAGACTGGCATGACTCAGGTCTGTGTTGCTCAACTTTGTGCCAGTCAGATTTGCACCACTGAGATTTGCTCCAGCCAAGTTTACACCACTGAGGTTAGCATAGCGCAAGTCTGCTCCAGCTAAGTTTGCACTACTGAGGTCAGCATCATGTAAGTCTGCTAAACGCAGGTCTGCTTTCATCAGGGAAGCCTTATGCAAGTTCACCTTCCTAAGAGTTGCCCGAATCAGATTAGCAGCCTTGAGGTTTGCTAATATCAGATTTGAGCCACTTAGATCGGTTCTCCATAAGATCGCCGCAGTCAAATTTGCTTCAATTAAGTTTGCTCCGCGCAGGTTGGTCTGTGATAAAGTCGCGTTAGCTAAGTTAGATCGATTCAAGTTGATTCCAGCTAAACACACCTCGCTGAGGTTAACTAAGTGCAGGCTTACTTGAGTGAAATTTCTCTCTCCTGCACAATAGCGGTTGAGAAGTTCATTAGCATCCATACAGCCTGCCTTCCACATTTCCATTTTTCACCTGAAAATTACAGTATCTAATCAATAATTTCTGAAAATTCTTCTTATTAAAAGACTTTTAAAACTTCGCACCAAGATTAAAATTATTTAACAATCTTTTACAATATTGCCGATGAGACTGTTTGCTTTCAAAAAGTATTAGAGGAAGCCGTTATCCTGATAAGTTTCTTTTACTTAAGCGTGGTGAGGTGGCTTGCTCTTTCACTCATCCACGCTTAAGCAGTGACTAATCTAGCTTTTACTTACGTACTAGGTTCAGCAGTTCTTTAGGAGAAGCAAGCAAGTCAATCGCTACGAAGAAAATTTTGCCTTGGGGATCGAGCAAAAATCGCCATGCAATATTCATACCCACACTTGCACCGAACCAAGGGGTTTGGACTTTGCCGGTGACTTTAACTTGGGTATAGCCATCTTCTACTGGCTCGGATATACCACGCTCTGGTATCATTTTTAATCCCTGGCATTCTTCACGCATATAAGCGCGGATTGCATCTTGACCAATAATCGGTCTTTCAAAGGGAGGTTGCAAACCACCTTCAGAGGTAAACAGAGCAACAGCAGCATCAAAGTCATTAGCATTCATGTTGTTGATATAGCCAAGCACTGTAGGGTTGTTGATACCTTCAATGGTGACTTTAGTCCGAAATGCTGGTGCTGTGGGTGGAGCCACAGGTTCTGTGACTTTTTTGTAACTACCGGGAGCGTTCGGGTCAAATCCCATGCTCACTACGGTATTGCGGAGAATTGTGATTTGTTGACCTGAATCAGCATTTCTGATTGCTTCTAACACCTCAGCAGCCTTGGGAGAAAGCTTGTAGCCTTCTGGAATAGGAGCAACGATTCCCTGAGCCATCCATTCTCCTAACTGATACCAAAAGCCCAACTTGATGTTTACAGTGAAGGATGCATAAGAACGGCAGAGGGGAGTGTCAGCACGATTAGCTAAATCATACATGACTCGTGTTTGAGCCTCGAAAGGCATCTGCTTAATTTGTTCAAGTAAGCCTTGTGCGAGTACCATGTTAGCTGCTCCGGGAGCGGCAACCGTAATACTTCTACCCATCTCGGTATAAGCAAACCAGAGTAATGCTAGCTGATCTTCAGCATTGAGTTGAGAGAATGATTCGACAACAGTTGGAACAACGTCAGCAACTAGCGTGCCGGGAAAAATACTTTGAGCCGACTTGATGGTAAAAGACATAGCTGATGTTCCCAAAAAAAATTACAGTTCTATCAAATGTGAAAAAACGGAGGGTAAATGCGTTTAGGTGTTACTAAAGGAACTAAGCAGTCTGACCATAGGCCGCCTTAGACATCACTCTATCAAAGGCATAATGATAGTGTTGCCGTTGAGTTTCGATACTCGGCAAAGCACATCGTAGGCTTAACTGCATAGTTATTTAGAAAACCTTGACCAACAGTGCTTTAACGCATTTATGTTGTTTATATTTCTATATGTAAAGAAACATAACAAGTTCGTTACAAATAAGCAATACTTCCTCAGCTATACTTTGATAATTTCTCTTTATGTAAATGATAAGTTTTACTGAAGTCAGGCTAAAGGTAATTAATGCCTTTGTGTGTATTCACTTTTAAGAGCGTAGGCGTAGCGCATCATAGAGATCGCATATCTCTCAATACAGTTCAAAGGGCTACTTGTACAAAATCGTGGGTTTTAAGACGCGATAAATCGCCGTCTCTAAAAGTGTTTTGGTTGTATTGGCATCTCTTTTGTATCAAATTTTACAACCAATTCTTCGCTCAACTATTGTGTCTACACATCGCTTACTTCTCGCATGAAGCCAAAATACCCTATCTGGTTAGTACGGTTCTTACTACCTTTTTTATAGTGTCAAGTACTTGCAAAAAATATTTACAACAAGTTACATTCATTTACACAACACAACAATAAAAAGTAAAAGATGACAAATAAAGGCTTTACTATTAACGAACGCGGTCAACTCAACAGATTTGCGATTGAACCCAAAATTTATATTGATGAAACCCCACGGACAGGCTTCACCGAATATGCCGAAAAACTCAATGGTCGTTTGGCAATGATTGGTTTTATCTCACTCATCGCGTTGGAAGTTTTCACCGGACACGGTTTGATTGGATGGCTAACTAGTTTTTAGAAAAGACACTTCAGATTTACGAATTTTCTCCAGTTGACAAATAAAACAATTTCGAGGCAAACTTATGAAAACTGATTTTGATTACCCCAGAAAAGACTTGATTGGAACAGTCGTTTTTAGACCTGATTTCAACAATTTTGAGACCATCAATGCAAATCAAGCGTGGTCATTGTTTTTTAGTGGCGGTCAAGATGACAAGGGACTGGGACAAGAAATTGAATTCGGCAGATTTTTCACTAATCTCTTAATCGCTATTGGAGTAACTGGAATGCTTTGGGCGATTTATTTCACTAAATTAGGATGAACAAGTTTGTTCATTTTTTTTAGTAACTTCAATGGAGGTCTTGGATTTGGATACCAAGACTTATTTTTGCTTTTCAATAAGTCTAAAAAAGTCTCTTTAGCTTTGGGAAAATTTCGATGTTGATTGGATTTATAAAGCTTCCTAATTTGTCACGGTATTGTGGATATATGGGCTTAGAAGTAGCAGAAATTGTTTCCAAACATCTTGCTGTTCAAAGTAAAACCTATGTAATTCAAAATAGAAGAATATTGATCAATCAACTGTTAAAGTCTGGTCTAGATTCTCATACAGCAAATCGAACTGTTACTGTACTTGTATCAAGTCCGGTTTTACAACTAACCAATAAAAACCAGTTGGCCATTAATTGCAAGCGATAGTAACTATAAAGCCATTACATAACGATATAATTTTTATTTATTTGAATTTGTAGTGTAGCATGTTTGTGTTACACTAAGAATTCTATTGCATTTCTTTCAGATGACTAAATAAGAATTTTAGTTACAGCGTATTTCAGGTAAATGAAGTACACAGGTAGGGGTAATTCATCAATTGCCCCTACGATTGTCTGTACCTCACCCAATACGGTTCGGATAAGCATTTTTCACTTTCCTTGTGGTCTGGGTAAAGGGTAAGGGGTAAAGGGGAAAGGATGTATTCAAAACCTTTTCCCTTTCCCCTTTACCCTTTAACCGAACCGTATTGGTACCTCACCAAGTTGCAATCTGCTGTATCTTGAACACTTGAGCGGACTTTAATTATGAGCCGCAGAACTTCAATTACCTGTTAAAGCTAGGCAAAGTTCCGTTACTACTAGCCCCCAGTTCAACGCAAACAACGAATTGCTTCTAATAAACCTCTAGCTTTATTCAACGTCTCTTCGTATTCTTTTTCTGGCTCAGAATCAGCCACTAAACCTGCACCGGCTTGTACGCTAACCGTCTTGTCATGTACTACCATTGTGCGAATTGCGATCGCAGTATTTAATTGTCCTTCAAAATCGTAATATCCATACACACCAGAATAAACACCGCGCCGACTAGACTCTAACTCGTGGATAATTTCCATCGCCCGAATCTTGGGTGCGCCACTTACCGTACCTGCTGGGAAGCAAGCTTTCAATAAATCCCATGCTGTTTTATCAAGTGCTAATTTACCCACAACATTGCTGACAATGTGCATTACATGGGAGTAGCGCTCAACTACCATTAATTCATCAACTTTGACGCTACCATTTTGACAAACACGCCCCAAATCATTCCGCCCTAAATCTACAAGCATCACGTGTTCGGCAACTTCCTTGGGATCTTCGAGTAAATCTTGAGCGAATGCTGCATCTTCCTGGGAAGTTTTACCGCGTGGACGTGTCCCAGCAATGGGGCGTACTGTTGCTATAACCCCACCATCTGGATCAGTTTCGGCTTTCACCATCACTTCAGGGCTGGAACCAATGATTTGCCAATCTTGGAAGTTAAAGTAAGCCATGTAAGGCGAAGGATTTATCTGACGTAGGGAGCGGTAAAGGCCAAAAGGGTCGCCTATATATGGTGTTGATAGTCGCTGAGAAATTACTACTTGAAAGATATCGCCTGCTTTGATATATTCTTTGGCCTTTTGGACACTGGCACAAAAATCAGGGCGGGTAAAATTACTTTTATACTCCTCTGCCCCTCTGCTCTCCTGCTCCTCTGCCTCTCTGCTTCCTGGCGGTTTCCATTCCAACCGAGTTTTTTCGGGCGATAGGGGAAGAGATAGCTTTTCGAGCATTTGGGTGACGCGATCGCACGCTTGTTGATAGGCTGCGTGTAAATCTACATTGGGGTCACGTAAATCAGCATAAGCGATCGCCCAAATTTTTCGCTTCACCTGGTCAAAAATCAACAGGTGGTCTACCTGCATCCACAAGCCATCAGGGATATTTCGCTCATCTGGTGGATAGATTGGCACGCGCGGCTCAATCCAGTTAATCAATTCATACCCCCAAAACCCAAACAAACCGCCAATCCCTGGCGGTAGCTGTGGTAACTTGACTGGGTGATAAGGCGCTAAACATTCGGCTAAAGTTGCAAAAGGATCGCCTGCAAAAACGACCTGCGAACCATCGCGGTTTAACTGGGTGGTGCGATCGCCCCTTGCTTCCAAAACCCAAAGCGGATCGCAGCCCACTAAACTATAGCGTCCTAGTTTTTCCCCACCTTCTATCGATTCCAACAAAAAGCTATAGGGCTGACCTGCACAGACTTTATACCAAGCAGATACGGGCGTATCTAAGTCCGCTACCCATTCTTGATATACCGGAACAAAGTTGCCTTGTAAAGCTAGCTGAGAAAATTCAGAGAAATCGGGGAATACCATAAAGAGCTAAGAGGTTGGGCATGGGGGAGCCACTGCGTTGCGCGGGTTCCCCGCGTTGTAGCAAGTGGCATCATTGGGCATGGGGCATGAGGCATGGAAAAGAGGCAGGGGGCAGGGAGCAGGGGGTAAAGGAAAAAACTCTTCTCCCTTGCTCCCTGCTCCCTGCTCCGTTGCTTCTTCCCCAGTCCCTAGTTCCTATGCGTCGTGGGTAGCTTTACCACTGAATTTGAGTTGTGATGGATTGGGGTTTTGCCCAATGCTGCGTGGGACATAACGCACTTTTTCACGACCTTCATTCACTTTTTCGGGGAAGACACCATCAGCTGGGTGCAGTAAAGTAGTTTCTCCGTTGGGTAAAATCCGGTAAACTTTGTAGTCTGTGATTTTGAGTTTACGAAGTTGCTGACCGCCCAAAGCGATGCCATATTCTTTCCGAGCTATGTACAGCAGGTTTTCGCCTTTCCGCATAGTAGCAGCACCACCTGTAGGCAGTTCAAATACTTGCTCCTTCGGGCTAGTCCAAGTGATAGCGTACTTTTCTTCAACTTCTGCTTTCTTTAGCAAGCCACCAGTGCTGCCAGCAAATAGCGGGGTTTGTCCAGAGAGTGTTTCTGCCATAAAGATGATTCTCTCAACGTTTTTAGGGAATCCTAACACCGCAACAAGGATCATATTGCGATCGCGTTATAGACTGTAACAGTTTTTAGTCATTTGTTCTTTGTTCTTTGTCATTTGTCCTTCATTAAAACCGATGCCCCATGCCCAATGCCCAATGCCCAATGACTATTTACTCTTGACTTTTGCCCGCTTTTCCTCGTGGCTATTCTGAACAATGGGGATGGTGAAGTGAAACTGGCTACCCTGGTCTTTGCCGGTTGACTCAGCCCAAATTTCTCCGCCCCAGCCATTCACAATTTGACGACAAATTGCCAAACCAAGTCCTGTTCCGCCAGTGGTGCGGCGTAGCGCTCCCTCTTCTTGATAGAAGCGGTCAAAAACTACTTCTAAGCGATTTGGTTCAATGCCGCGTCCAGTGTCAGCCACAGTCACCTCGACCATTTGATGGCTGTTGGAAATGGCTTTAATGGTGATTTCTCCTTGGGGTGGCGTAAATTTACAAGCGTTGTCCATGAGTTTTGCCAGTACCTCTACTAGCCAATCACCATCAGCCCTTACTAGAGGTAGATTTTCGGCAATTTGAGTTTTGACTTGGGGCGGCTTTTCCGTTGAAGAACGCGTGCGATTGCGGCTGAGTGCTAAATCCACACACTCTTGTAAAGTCAGGGATTCTGGATGCCATTGCACTCGCCCGCTTTCCAAGTTGGAAAGCGTGAGGAAATCTTGTACCAATTTTCGCATCCGTTCTGAGTCGGAAAGAGCTGTGTTGAGCATAATTTGCTGCAACTCCAAGGGCATATCCGGCTCACTAGCAAGACTTTCTAGACACACTTGAATGGTGGATAGGGGAGTACGCAGTTCGTGTCCAGTGATGGCTATAAGGTTGCTGCGGGTGCGGTCTAGGGCTTCTAGCTGCTGGTTCAGTTCTTCTAGGTTGGCGTAGGCTTCCGCTTGAATTAGGGCTGCTCCGACTTGGGTGGCGATCGCTTCTACCAAATCCAACTCCCCAGGTTGGCATTCGTGCGGTGGCATTCCACAGTAATGCAACTCTACGATGCCCAACAACCGCCCCTGATAAAAGACTGGTTCCATCAGCCAAGAACGAATGGCAAACTTTTTGGCAATTAAGGAAAGCCCTGGCGAATTGTTCACACGAGGGTCATTGAGCGTATCGCTAATACAAACACCTTCGCCTTGTTGCACGATGTCCTGAAATAGGGAATTTTTCTCTAATTCCCAAGTTTGCCCACGAACCGATAAAATACCGGGATTCAAAAACTCGTGTTCAATTATGGCTTGGTTATCTGTAGCTTGAGCGCGGTAAATTAGACAGCGACAAGCTTCTAGGTGTTGCCCTAATTCTTGTGCTGCCACCTGGAGAACTTCATGAGGGTCGAGCGATCGCCGAATAGCTGTGCTAATTGAGTTGACTAATCGTTCTTTTCGTGCTTGGGCAGCAATGGAACGGTAGGCTTTGTGCAATTTGTACTGACTAGCTTGCAAGTAAGTTACTAAGCGTTGCACAAAGGGATCTGTATCAATGTCACAAGCATATTCGTTGATCTGTTCTGCTCCAGAGTGGCTTCGCGGCTCTCCTATACTAAACCTCTGACGTGCCTCGTTTATTTTACTTGCCAGTTCTGGTCTGTAAACCAAAATCCTGTCTAACAGCAATTCAGCGGCTTTGAGGCTAACTCCCCTTTCCGATGTCCAAACTCCTTCAAATCTTCGCGCTGTGTCTATATCCAGATTAGGGCTTAGTTCTGGTAGTTGCTTGTTTTTGGCAATAGAACCAAGACTTTCCCGGCAAACCAGACAAGTAGCATAATTGTCAGCAATCACTACCAAATGCCACTCTTGACTTAAGCCATCCGTTGGCTCAAAAGCGATCTTTTCGTAGTGTTCCGAACTATTGGCGAAATCCGTTTCTGGAGCAGCTAATACGTATATTTGGTTACTCCGCAAGGCAAGTCGCAGGTAGCGATGAGCTTCTTGGCGGTAGAATCGCTCTCGCTGGAAACTAGCAATTACAAGGGGTTGTGCTAAAGTCGCAGCCAAAACTTGATCTTCCATCGCATGGGAGAGCGCTGTTAGCGAAGCCTTAAAATATAGCTGGGGCCGCAAGTATGGTAGGGACTTTAGCAGATCACTCAGCACAGAAGTCGAAATGCTCATGAATTATTGTTAAACGCTCAACCTCGACAAGATCCACGTCACAGCTGCATTGTACAAATTCCAAGGCACTCTCAAGTTAAATAGAGAGTTGCAATATGTAAAGAACGCTAAAATGCACTTTTCGCCAAAGCAGGCGCAACATTTTGTTACCAAATTGATCTATTTATTGACAACCTACTACGCCCAATATACATTCTTGACTAACTTTGAAATATGCTTGCACAGCTAAAATCTTTCATTACTAAGTACCAGTCACATAATTTTTGTATTGTTTTAACTGCTAAATTCACTAATCTTTACCCACTCAGCACTCTTCATTCAGCATTGATTGATAGTCCACGCCTTGGCGTAGTGCGTCATAATATTTACACTCACTAAATAGAATTTTCTTACCCAAAAACGATTACTGCTACATACCATATAATTTAATCAGTAATGATTGATTAAAATTAATCAATCAATTGAATATGGAAAATTTTTCTAATCTAACGCCAAAGATATTTAAAACAAAATCGTATAATGGTTTAGTCAATAAATGCTAGCTTTACTAATATAACTGGGAACATCGCATTTTTGCTGAGTATACTATATATCTTGTATCTTGAGAAAGTTCGACAACTAAGGACTTATCTAAAAATTCTGAGTTTTCAGTCTTGAGTTTAGACTTATACAATACTTATATAGATTTGGACACTGCTACTTTGTCAACAGTACGTAAAAATTATTTTGGCTAGAATAGCTCAAACAAGTTTTACAAAGAGTCTTTTTTTTGCAAGTTGTGAGGGGTAAAGACCTCTACTCTGAATACCACAAACAATCTACGACCTGTACACGGAACTTTGGCTAATGACACCGGATACGCTAATGACCCCGGAAAAAATTTTCCTGGATGGAAAAACTTTTATTCCTGCTGAACAATTACCTATCCCGGAGTGGCCTTGTGTTGTGAGTGAAAGACCACAACCGACACTGACGGTTAAAGATGATGATTTATTTTTCGTGACAGATACTATCGGGAATATTTCTGGCTGTTCCCTCAGTGATGGTAATCCCAGCATGGGGCTGTTTTGCTGTGATACGAGATTTCTCAATCGCTTAGAGTTGCAAATTGAAGGGCGATCGCCTGTACTTCTCAGTAGTACTGCCGGAAAAGGGTTTTCACTCTCAGTTTTGTGTACTAACCCCAGAATTGACGAACGCCTAAGAGCCGAAACTATCGGAATTCGGCGAGAAATAGTACTCAATGGCGCTCTATTTGAAGAAATAGAAGTATCTAACTACAGCACAACAACTGTCAATTTTGAACTAAGTATCAGCTTCGATGCAGATTTTGTTGATTTATTTGAAGTCCGGGGTTATGACAGAGAAAAACGCGGTAGGCTTTTACGTCTACTAGAACCCACGACTGAAGAAGGAATTGTCGATGGCGTTTCACCATTACCTAAAGACCCATCAACTTTTAGGGAACAATCCTTAACACTTGCCTATCAAGGTTTGGATGGTTCGGTGATGGAATCTCGGATTTTATTCCAGCATCGTCAACCAGACTATTTCAAAGGTTACACTGCGGTTTGGCAGCTAGAGTTGGCTTCTCACGAAACCCAAAAGCTGGGTTATCGGGTGAATATGTTGAAAAATAACCAATCTAGTTCAACCGTAAGCGCCGCCATCACTTTAGGACAGGCGAAAGCTGCTGAGTTGATGGAGGAGCAACACTGGGTACAGCAAATTACCCGCATTAGCTCAGATAAAAGTACTTTCAATCGAGTGATTGAGCGGGCCGAGCAAGATATGTATTTGTTGCGCCAGTCTTTTGGAAAGCATAAGACAGTTTCGGCTGGAGTACCGTGGTTTTCTACACTATTTGGGCGGGATTCGCTGATTACAGCTTCCCAAACCCTGATGTTAAACTCGCAAATCGCCAAAGAAACCCTAATATTACTGGCGACATACCAAGGCAAAATCGACGACGAATGGCGCGAAGAAGAACCGGGTAAGATTTTGCACGAGTTACGTTTGGGAGAAATGGCTCGTTGTCAAGAAATTCCTCACACGCCATACTACGGTACAGTTGATGCGACTCCCCTATGGCTAATGCTGTATGCCGAACATTATGCTTGGACTCACGACCAAGAACTCCTAGAGTTACTTTGGCCAAATGCTTTAGCAGCAATGGACTGGATTGATCGCAATACCAAACAAACCAGTTACCTCAGCTACTACCGTAAATCTAAACGCGGTCTTGCTAACCAAGGTTGGAAAGACTCTGGCGACTGCATTGTCAACCATAAGGGAGAATTAGCTAACGGCCCAATTGCCCTTTGTGAGGTGCAAGCTTATGTCTATGCTGCAAAAATGCGCCTAGCAGAAATAGCGAGGATGAAAAAGCGCCTTGATTTGGCAGATCGTTGGCAAGAAGAAGCTAGAAGTCTCAAGCTTCGTTTTAATCGAGATTTTTGGGTAGAAGACCAGGATTTCTGCGCCTTGGCTTTGGATGGAGATGGTAAACCTGTAGACAGTATTACCTCAAATCCTGGTCATTGTCTCCATTTGGGTCTTTTCACCCACGAAAGAGCCTACAGTGTCGCAGAACGGTTGCGGGCACCAGATATGTTTAATGGTTGGGGCATTCGTACCTTGAGTAGTTTATCACCCGCTTACAATCCAATGGGTTATCACATTGGTTCGGTTTGGCCCCATGATAACGCTCTGATTGCAATGGGATTGCGATCGCTCGGTCTTATCGATCAAGCCTTAGAACTTTTCCAAGGTTTATTCGACATGACCAGTCAGCAGCCTTATGAACGTCCTCCAGAACTCTTCTGCGGCTACGAACGGAACGGTGATAATGCCCCTGTGCAGTATCCAGTTGCTTGCACTCCCCAAGCTTGGGCGACTGGTAGTATCTTCCAACTGCTGCAAATGATGGTCAATTTGGTGCCTGATGCTCAAAATAACTGCTTGCGAATAATCGACCCTGCTTTGCCAGAATCGATAAATCGCCTGTCATTTCACAATTTGCGAGTCGGCCCCACCATTCTCGATTTAGAATTCGAGCGTTCTGGTACAACTACTGCTTGTCGCGTTGCGAAAAAACGGGGCAATTTGCGGGTAGTTATTGAAGCATAGAGCGAGTAGGGAGTGGTAAACGATCTACTCCCTATTTTATGATTGGTGCGTAGGCGTAGCCCGTCGTAGACATCCCTCGTTGAACTTCACTTTTATCTTGCAATACAGTTCAGTTAAGGCTAAAACTATTTGTCAAAGTCTATTTTTTTAACGCTTCAAAAGATTAAAATGTTAATCGAACCGTATTGATAGTATAAGGAAAGTAAATTATTTATAGATTTTCTTGGCTAGGTTTTATTGATTTAGATTGAACAACTCGTTGGGGTCGATTGAGAAACTTTAACTGTTCAAACCAAAGCAGAGCGATCGCCCCACCTCCTAAACAAATTGCTAGGTCGATGGGATGTAAAAAAGAAAAGCTAAACAATTGACGCAAGAACGGAACATACAGCACGAACGCCAGAAAAACCAGTCCCCCACCAACGACCCACCAGAGAGCATTATTGGGAGATTTCAGGATTTTTAGACTGAGGCGTGATGAAGAACTTTCGCTCAAAATTAGGAATAAATTTGCCAAAATCAACGCTGTAAATGTTAAAGCACGGGCATCAAGTTCACCTTGTCGGCGATATAGCGCCACCACAAAGATGGCGAGAGTAATTACCAAAATCCCCACCCCTTGTAGCACTGCCAATCCTAAAGTTTTCCTACCAAATAATGGTTCTTTGGGGTGGCGAGGAGGACGCTGCATTACTGTTGCTTCTGCGGGTTCAGCTTCTAAAACAATGGAGCAAGCTGGATCAATAATTAAATGGAGAAAGGCAACGTGAACAGGAAGCAATACTAATGGCAACTTAAACAACACTGGAATCAAAGACATTCCAGCGATCGGGATGTGAATCGCTAGCAGATATGCCATTGCTTTGCGGAGATTATCAAAAATTCGCCGTCCAAGTTTGACTGCTTCCACGATGGACGAAAAATCATCATCCAATAACACTAACGCCGCCGATTCACGGGCAACATCCGTACCTCGCTGTCCCATTGCAATCCCGATTTGGGCAGATTTGAGAGCAGGGGCATCATTCACACCATCCCCAGTCATAGCAACAACTTCACCCTTAGCTTTCAAAGCATTTACCAACCGCAATTTTTGTTCGGGAACGGCTCGTGCAAAGATATTTGTACTTTGAATACGTTGTTCGAGTTCAGCGTCACTCATCAGATCCAATTCCGCTCCCGTCAGAATGCCTCCCATTTGCATCAATCCAATCTGACGAGCAATAGTTTGAGCCGTTGCGGGATAATCACCCGTAATCATCACCACTCGAATACCTGCGGTATAACATTCTTGAATTGCCGCCGCAACGTTTGGACGTACTGGATCAGACAGTCCTACCAATCCGAGAAATTGAAAAGGAAAGTCATGTTGCTCATCGGGTAAATGATCGGGATTGAGGGACGGATGAGGCGGTAAAAATGGCGGTGGCGCATCAAGAAGAGACGCTTTGGCAACGCCTAACACACGCAAGCCTTGATTGGCCATTTCACTGATTTGGGCTGCCATAATTTTCTGCTGTTGGGGCGTAAAATGACAGAGATCCGCGATCGCTTCCGGCGCTCCTTTCGCTGCAATTTCATACTGCTTACCATCGCCTGACTGCCAAACATGAGACATTGCCAATAGATGGGGTGAGAGGGGATATTCTCGTAACAGTATCCAATCGTCATGCAGATGTTCAGTATGTGCGAGATAGCGATCGCCCAATTCCTTAAATGCTTTCTC
The DNA here is from genome assembly GCF_014698055.1 of Nostoc sp. FACHB-133. Classification (NCBI taxonomy): domain Bacteria; kingdom Bacillati; phylum Cyanobacteriota; class Cyanophyceae; order Nostocales; family Nostocaceae; genus Nostoc; species Nostoc sp. FACHB-133. Next base: position 93,781 of record NZ_JACJSH010000011.1, on the reverse strand, counting down.
CATTGGATCAAAAGGATCTCTTTGGCTCGCCAGAATGCAAAACTCGACTAATTTATGAACTGCTTCGGGGAGCGACTCTCGTGAATGTAATTCCAAATTATATGGATGAGAGTTTTCTGCATGGTTGTATGCAAATAGCTGTTGCACAGCCATCTGATTCAGGGTCAGTGTTCCGGTTTTATCCACACACAGAACCGTTGCAGAACCCAAGGTTTCCACGGCTGAGGCGCGACGAGCTAAGACGTGTTTCTGAGAAATACGCCATGCTCCCAAGGCTAAGAAGATGGTAACAACAACCGGAAATTCGTTTGGCAAAATTGCCATCGCTAGGGTAATACCTGCGAGAAATCCTTTGAGCCAATCTCCTCGCGTGATTCCATAAATAACAACGATCGCCACACACAATAATAAAGCTATGCCAAATAAACGGCTTACCAACCGAGTCATTTCTTGTTGTAGCGGAGTCGGTTCCGGCTTCACTTTTTGCAAAGCGTTGCCAATCTTGCCCATCTCTGTTTGAGCGCCCACCGCTTGAACTTTAGCAATTCCCTGTCCCTGAACCACCAAGGTTCCAGAATATACAAAGGGCAACTCATCTCCCCCTGGACGTGCCATTTCCACGGTACCGGCGGCAGCAACTTTGCGAACAGGTAGGGATTCCCCAGTGAGTAACGACTCATCAGTTGAAAGGTTTGTGCAAGATAGTATCATTGCATCGGCAGATATGCGATCGCCTTCTGCTAGCACTAAGATATCTTCTCGAACGACTTCTCGCCCCGCAATCCGTTTTTGCTGTCCATCCCGAATTACCAAGGCGCGAGGACTGGAGAGATCGCGCAAGGCTTCTAGGGCGTGTTCGGTTTTACCTTCCTGGTAAAGGCTAATTCCTGTGATGAAGAAGACGAAACCCAGCAAAATCAGGGCTTCTTGTAAGTCGCCTAAAATCCAATAAATGATCCCGCCGCCGACCAGCAAGAGGAAGATCGGATCTTGAACGGTTTCCCAAGCGAAGGATAAAATACTGCGAGAGCGAGCCGAGGAAAGTTCATTGTAGCCATCCTGTTTAAGCCGAGCGATCGCCTCTTGCTCAGATAACCCAGCCACGGTATTGAGATCGACGGTCGAAACCATAATTCTGCTTTTTCCTATGAGACATAAAAAACAGATCAATCCACTTGATGTTAAATGCCAAATTTGAGGAAGTCGTGAGGTAACATAAACGGTGCAAAAGTTACCGACTGCTAACTCCATCTGTGGTTCGCCCGGTCATCTCAGTAGGATGGATACAGTAGAGCGCCATCACCTCTGCACGACCCCAGGCATCAATCCAGGTTCGATTAATCGCGGGCGAAAGCGTTGGATTGTTGGTTTTGACAAATTGCATCACGCGATCAATGTCTTGCCCAAGAGTGATGTGTTCGGCAATACCTGTCACAGTAACGCTGCGCCAATGCTTGAGATTGTGGACATCTTCAACTTGCAAACAGACTTCAGGATTCGCATCCATATACTTGGTCTTCATGCCAACCGTAGTAAAGATGTAGATATTTGGCTCTTCAAAATAATAGCGCATAGGTACAACATAAGGATGTCCTTCAATAGCACAACCTAAGTGCCCATATCCTACTTTATGCAAGAGTTCATGTATCTCTTTTTTGCCCATTTCATCTATATCTAACATAGTCATTCTCCAGAATAAATATTTAATTGATTAATCGAGTTACAAATGTCTTGTTAAGATTTTTTATGCTTAGTTTTCTCGTTAGTATTCAGGGGAATGTAATCATTAAAAAATATTAATTTTTAAAATTTACATAACAAAATTAAATGAGGTTTTTGATAATTTTTTAAAATAGCAATACTAAAATATGCCGCAAATACCTGCTTTTCACGACTTAGTTCTTTATTTCTAGGGACTTGACCCAAAATCCGTTGAGCGATCGCAATTGCAGATGATGACTGTTGGCACGCTAAACAGGCAATTCAGCTTTAGTGATAGCGATCGCTCTTTAAGTGATTACTGTTATCTACTAGAGAACACTAATTAGGTAGTCAAAGTAAGTGTTAACAACAGTTGCATCTTCCCCAGACAAAATTGAGGTAGCGATGTTCTTCATAGCACGAACACTTTCGGCAACGGCATCAATTGGAGTACCTAGGGATTTGTACATTTGGCGAACACCAACGACTCCGATCTCCTCAAGTGGCGTTGTATCTCCAGCAGCAACACTGTAAGTGATCAAGCGCAGGTAGTAATCCATATCCCGCAGACAAGTGGCAGTCATCTCTTTGCCGTAAGCATTGCCACCTGGAGAAACAAGGCTTGGACGCTTCTGGAACAGTTCCTTTCCAGCTTCTTTAATAATGCGATCGCGGCTTAGAGTTAAAGCTTGCACAAGGCGTAGACGGCGCTCACCACTGCTAATAAAGTTCTTGATCTGATCCAGTTCTCCAGGACTGAGATAGCGAACTTCGGCATCTGCATTCACAATCATCTTCGTAATAATACTCATTAACAAACTCCTGAAATTAAATTAGGTCTATATGAAACGGTTAAATTATTGACAGCTTGAACTAAAAAAGAGCGGCTTGGACAATTTATCATCCTCAATTGCTTCTCTTTTAGAGAGTTGAGTATCTGTCTCTATTGAGCTTAAGGCTTTTTTCTAAAACAGCTTTTTATGGCATAGTTAATATTCCAGATTTTATAAAGGTAAAAAATTACTCAGTTATGTAGATTAAGCATTAATCTTTTTCCATCAAGAGAGCAAACAATACTTGATTATGAGGTTTATTTTCTACACCGTGACATAGTGTCGTTTGATTTATCGGGTTATTTGTTTGATTACAATATAAAAATTAAGAAAAATTTCCGAGATGAAGTACTTTTTTTGTAGAGCCGTAAATTTTAAAGAGCTTATTATATCAAACTAATGAGATTTTATGGGATAATTGCTTAGGAAAATTACGTTGACCAAATTAGTGAGAGGGATAGCCAATTTTTTGAGGTTAAAACTTTCGTAAAGACTTTTGTTGCATCTTCAGGCTTTTGATTACAATTTATATCGTAATCAATTAATTCACGCAGTAAATCAAACGGTAGTAGGTAGGTTGGCGCAATTAAAGCTAACTTGCAAGGGCTGTTATTGGTCATTAATAAGGACTTTAGGACTATTTAAGTTCCGTAACATAATTTGGTTTATTTCTACCAACTTACTTAGTAGAGAAGCAAGGTTATCTATTCAGGATTTAAAAAAATTGGATACTGACATCTATGCCTCAAGTCATCCCCTCATTTTGGAGCCTACCTGCTGAACAGGTATTAGATCAGCTCAAGAGTAGCCACCAGGGTTTGAGTCGCCAAGAGGCGCAGCAACGGCTCACTCAATATGGTGCAAACGGTCTGAAGCAGAAGCGAGAGTCATCCACACTACTCCTGTTGCTGAACCAGTTTAAGAGTCCGATTATTTTGATTTTAATGGCGGCTGCGATTCTCTCCAGTTTTCTTGGAGATGTCATTGATACTATTATTATTCTGACGATCGTACTAATTAGTGGGCTATTAGGATTTTGGCAAGAGCGAGGTGCTAGAGATGCCGTAACGAAGCTACTGGCTTTAGTGCAAGTAAAAGCCACAGTTTTGAGAGATGGTCAATCTCAAGAAATCTCTAATGAAGAGGTGGTTCCAGGTGACATTGTGTTGCTTGCTGCTGGCGATAGTATCCCTGGTGACTGCCTGATTTTAGAGTCGAAGGATCTGTCAGTCAATGAAGCAGCACTTACGGGAGAAACCTATCCTGCTGACAAACTAAGTGGCGTATTGCCGAACGAAGTTGGACTCAGCCAGCGAACAAACACCCTTTATATGGGTACTAACGCAATCAGTGGTACAGCGAAAGCGGTTGTGGTGCAGACCGGAAAGCAGACTGAATTTGGCAAGGTATCAGAACGCCTGAAACTCAGACCGCCCGAAACCGAATTTGAAAGGGGACTGGGCAAGTTTGGCTATTTTCTCATGGAAGTGACGTTGATTTTAGTTGTTCTAATTTTTGTCGCCAACGTCTACTTGCAACGCCCTGTTTTACAATCTTTTCTATTCTCCCTAGCGCTTGCAGTCGGTCTGACTCCCCAATTGTTGCCCGCGATCGTTAGCGTTAACTTGGCTCGCGGTGCTAAACAAATGGCGAAAAAGCAGGTGATTGTGAAACGACTGTCCGCAATTGAAAATTTTGGCAGCATGAACGTGTTTTGTACAGATAAAACGGGCACGCTGACGGAAGGAGAAGTGAAAATTCACGCTGCGGTTGATGTGGGGGGGAAAGAGAGCGATCGCGTTTTGCTTTATGCTTATTTAAATGCTGCGTCTGAATCAGGCTATGTAAATCCCATCGATGCCGCAATTCGTCAGCACAAGCAATTTGACATTTCTGCTTATCAGAAACTAGATGAAGTACCTTATGATTTCAACCGTAAACGCCTCAGCATTCTGTTGAAGAAAGATAATAGGAATCTGATTGTCAGCAAAGGTGCGCTAAAGGCAATTCTTGATGTTTGCTCAACCGTCGAAACTGGTGACGGAAAGACAATTGACATTGCTATACAGCAAGACAAGATTCAACAACGGGCAGAGGAACTTGGTAGTGAAGGGTTTCGGGTCTTAGGAGTAGCTTACCGCAACTGCGATCGCAATTCCTTCACCAAAGACGATGAAACAAACATGACGTTTTTGGGTTATCTTGCTCTTTTCGATCCACCAAAAGCAGATATTGCTGATACGCTCAAAGATTTGGGACTACTTGGAGTTACCACAAAAATGATCACGGGCGATAGTCGAGCGGTTGCCATCAGTATCATTGAACAGGTGGGATTACCAAAACCAAAGGTTTTAACTGGTGGCGAATTGCAAGAGCTTTCTGATGAAGCCCTAATGCATCGTGTTGGCAAAATAAATGTCTTTGCTGAGGTTGAGCCAAATCAAAAAGAGCGGATCATCATTGCGCTGAAAAAAACCGGAAATGTAGTCGGTTATCTTGGCGATGGCATTAACGATGCCTCAGCGCTTCATGCTGCCGATGTGGGTATTTCTGTTGAGAGTGCGGTTGACGTAGCCAAAGAAGCCGCAGACATCGTGTTGATGCAAAAAGACCTAAATGTTTTGGTCGAAGGCGTGAAAGAAGGACGGGTAACGTTTGCCAATACGCTCAAATACGTGTTTATGGCAACAAGTGCTAATTTCGGCAATATGTTTAGCATGGCAGGTATTTCTCTGGTTCTACCCTTCTTACCCTTGCTACCTAGCCAAATTTTGCTCACAAACCTGTTGACAGATTTCCCAGAAATGACGATCGCAACCGATCGCGTAGACCGGGAAATGGTCAACAAACCCCGGCGGATGAACATCACATTTATCCGTAACTTTATGGTGGTGTTTGGGTTGCTGAGTTCAGTCTTTGATTACCTCACCTTTGCGGCACTCCTATTGCTGCTGCACGCCAACTCAGCGCAATTTAGAACCGGTTGGTTTATGGAATCAGTGATTTCTGCATCTATGATTGTGCTGGTAATTCGCACACGGCAATCTATCCTCACGAGCAAGCCAGGAAAGTACTTATTGACGGCAACGATCGCGATCGCCATTGCTACCCTCCTGATTCCTTATACTCCAGTTGCGAGTTTACTAGGGTTCCAACCTTTACCCATTGAATTCCTTTTGGTGCTGGCAGCAATTGTGGGACTTTATATCATCTGTGCAGAAAACGTTAAACGGATTTTTTATCAACACGTCCAGTCTTAACCAAAGAAAGCGTAGCTGTTGCAGAATCAGCCTATCTGAGTAGAAATAGCCTAGACAATAATTGTCAATCGAAATATAAAAAACGAGCGAAGAGGGATTTTAACCCCAGACCCACCTAGAGAATAATTACTGTTTTGAAATATTGCCAATACCACTAGCTTCTAAATGGTAAAAAAGAGTAATCAATCTGTCCCTTCTATTTTCAAACCAGACATCATTAATACCTGCCCACAAACAACTAGGAAGATGTCCTCTTAGTGCAATGTCAATATAATAATGAAAATCGTCTGAATTACGCCAGAAGTAGTTACCATCCTTATTACGGGTTCTCCATCCTACTGATACTCCAAATTTATCTCGTATTTCACCATTAAATTCTTTAGTTCCACCTAAACTTTGATAAATTTCTTTTTGTACAGAAAATCCAAATTTCCCTTGACTGTAATTTAGCCAAAGCTTATCAATTGTATTTAAATCTATAGCTGGTATTTTAACAATTTGTTCATTATTCAACTCTGTATATGCTCTAGCATCCTTCACAATTATATTAAGTCTTTTATCATGATTAGTAACTGCCAAACACATGAGTTTTGCTGTTTCTATATCAGCTTCTCTCCATTTATTGTCTGCTAATAGTTTCTTCAAATTACTATAATCTACACCAACAGATGATTGCATCAATGCTATAAATCTTTCATCATTTTTTAGGTTATCAAATCTCGGACTAACTGTTATTGCTTTTTGTGAATTTTCTGGATTTAATATTATGGCTTCTTTTATATTTTCTAGAGCAATTTCTAAATCACTCATACATATCATACAGGCAGGTTTCTGTATAAAAAACTGATATATTTCAAGACTAAAAGAATAGATTGATATAGCTATATCACAAATTTCAATTGCTTCTTGGTATCTTTCTAATTTATAAAGAGAAAAGCTTTTTGCAGACAAGATATTAAAAGTGTTATAACCTTTAGAAATAGCATTATTACATAGTAAAAGTACAGTCTCATGTTGTTCTAGATGATATCCTAGAAGCATTATTTTACTTTCCAAAGGCATAATAAGTTCACTATTAATTTTAAGAGATTCATCAAAGGCATGAATTGCTTCTTCATACTTACCTAATAACACTAAAGCCCAACCTTTATTGCACCAAGCTCCGTAATAATGGGGATTTAAGCTGACAGCTTTATCGTAACAATGAATAGCTTCTATAAGATTTTTACTTTCTATTCCTTGTCTATTAAGTTCTTCTGCTTGTATAAAATATTGATATTTAATAAGATTTATTTTATATAAACTATTAATTAACTTAGAAATATCCTCATAACAATTTTGGAATAGAATTTTGAATTCCTCATTTAGTTTTGTTTTTGCTATATCATATTTGTTAATAATTTCCTCCACTCTCTTTTGTTCCTTATTACCAGCAAACCACCCTCCAACAGCACCACCAATTACACCCCCTAATCCTGGTATAATAAGATTACCAATTACGCCCCCTACAATTACTTCTGTAAATTTAATTCTTCCTGTAAGACCATCTACGGCTCCTTCTACGGCTCCTTTAAAGAAGGCTTTTAACTCGTTTGTTTCTTCAGGAAAATTAAAATTTAAAACTTCCTGTATAGCTTTTTCCATCTGTTTAATTGCATTTTTTAGATTAGAAAACCTATAATTTGAAATATCATAAAATATTCTTTCTACTTGGTTTATATCTAAAGTGAGACAGAACTTATCTTCTAATGTTCTTACAATTTGCTTTTCTATTTGCCTTATGGACAGCTTGATATCTTCTTCTAGAGTATAAATATTAAACGGATTCACTATCCCATGAATTGTATTTTCTTCTTCTTCAGCTTTGAACCTAACTGATAGAGGTTCATATATTCTATTTTGTAGAAATTCGTAATATAGATAGTTTGATAATTTGACAGAATCTACATTTTCAATTTGACTGAAGCTTGCATTTATCATATCTTTTACTTCAGTCTCGTTAATTGAGACTAAAGCTAAAGATTCTACTGTTTTTTCTGAGCTGTTAGTTAGTAAATTATAGTTAATTTCTTGATGCCATCCTGGAAATTCTTCATTAGTTTGTTTGCCATATACTATTAATTTATTAATAGATTCGATGGTTAACTTTTTCAATTCATTAATTAGTATTGAGACTATTAATTCTTGATTTATAGCTTCTTGTCCTTCCAGCATTACTCGCAAGCAACTATCTTTTAAATTTACTTTTGCTATAACGCCTTGATTTTTTAAGCACTGATTTATCACAATAGTTATTGATTGAATATCACCAGATTTAGCCATTTTAAATAGTTCTTGTCCTAGTGCTTCTACTAAATCAAACAATTCATGCCAATCAAAAAATACTTCTCCCGGTCGTTTTCCATAAACTTTAATAGTTTTGATTGCAGTAGCACCCAAGTTTGTGAAAGACTTACGGAAGTATTCAACTATAATGTGTTGTGGCGGCAATTGAATTGCTTCTATAAGAATTTGTAAGCAGTTATCTTTTAAATCAACTTGAGCAATGATACCTTTAGGCTCAAGTTGTCTGTTTATTATAGTCGCAATAGCTTTTGGATTGCCTTGTTTAGCAAGTTGCAGTATATTAGGTTCTGGTTGTGCCATAACACCTTCTTTCTAGGTAGTAAATGCCTTATATCTTATTTTTTCCAGTTGCAGTCGTTAAATAACGCATGGAAAGTAGAAATTAGACATTTTCTAACAGTTATGCCTTCTTATTAATTAGGAGTCCCGTTTCCTTTAGATTCCCTAGCAAGCATAAAAAGTTCGATGAAAATATACTCAAGTATGTAAGGTATGCAACTTTTTGCACACTAAAGTACATACCTATAAACATAGGTGATAGCACTCTAATGCAGAGACAGCACCACTATAAAATCAACCTGAAGCACAAAATTTAAAAAAAGTCAAGTTTGGTATTAATTATATTAAATATTTTCTAGCAAGTTCTTAGGAATTATCAGAGACAGGTTTTATAAATTAATTATAAGCAAAAATTATATTAACAAGTCTAACCTATAAATTTTCTGTATTGCAGCTATCCGTCGCAATTCTGTCTCATAGGGTAGATTGGTTTTATCCCGTGATAGAAAACTGAGATAAAATAACCTCTCGATTTTGTGGTTAGTCTTGTAAAGGTAACGAGCGCGGAGGGATTTGAACCCCCGACCCACAGAACCGGAATCTGTTGCTCTATCCACTGAGCCACGCGCCCTTAATCTTCCTCATGATAGCACGTCTATGATAAAATTTTCGGCCTAGAAAAACTTGGTTTATAAGTTCACAGATAATTAGCTGGGTCTACTGGTGTACCATTCCGACGGACTTCAAAGTGGAGGTGGGGCCCAGTTGAGAAACCTGTGGAACCCACAGCACCAATCGCTTGTCCGCGTTCAACGGCTTGTCCTTCAGAAACATACAACTCGCTGGTATGTCCATAGAGTGTAGTAATGCCATTGCCGTGGTCAATAATTACCGCTCTGCCATAACCACCATACCACCCAGCAAAAATCACTCTGCCTGAATCGGCTGCCCGAATTTTACTACCATAGCTAGCGGCAAAATCTAACCCGGCATGAAAGCGACGATAGCCAAGGATTGGATGTATCCGCCAGCCGAAGGGACTACTAGTAGAAGCGTCGCTAGGATATGCCATTACACCGGTTCCTCGAATGATCGCAGTCCGGCTGTTGGTTTTTGTTTGCGCCTCTTCTGTTGCTCTGGCTTCTCCTACCTTTTGTTGAATCAAGACTTCCAGATTTTTGGATTCCCTCTCTAGCTGGTTTTGGGCTGCTTCCAAGGCTAGGCGATCGCTATTGAGGCGTTGAATCAATTCTGATTGTGACTCCGCCTGAGTTTGATAACCGACTTTTTGTGCCAGTAATTGCTCACGAATCAAGGCAATTTCGTTTTTTTGTTGTTCTATGCCCGTTTTTTGTTGATTTATCAGGTTTGCTTGGGCGTTGAGTTTCACCAAAATTTGCTCGTCTGCCTGATACACTAATTTCAACTGATGACGACGACTGATAAAATCGCTGATATTTTCACTTTGGAGCAAAACTGCCCAGCCAACAGATGCAGGCGATCGCTGGAGATAACGCAATCGTGCTACTGTTGCTATTTGCCGCTCCTCGTAGGAACGTTGTGCTACAGCTAAATCAGTTTCCAACTGCTGGAGGCGTTGGGTGGCGAGTTGTAATCGAGATTCGCTCTCGTGAATATAGCTATCTGTAGTTTGCAGATTTTGCTTTAAACCAGTGAGGTGTTTTTGGGCCTCTTGTTGGAGATTTGTTAAGCGATTGCGATCGTTAACCACACTCTGACGCTGCTGGTTCATTTGTTGCTGCTGTTGTCGCAGAGTATCAATAGACCCTGCGGAAGTTGCGTGTACTGGAATTAATGACAAACAAATCCACAAGATACAGCAAAATACAAGAAATAAACAGCCAAAAATCAGATTTTTACCTAGAAATCGCGCTCTCATAGCGTGAGCCTAACTAAAACGATGCCTTCAAACACTATGAGGATTATTCCCAAAATTTGATTCACCCACTCCATGTATCAAATTGATCTGCCAAGTTGTAACACAAAGATTCTTGCTATGTCAGCATTGAACAGGTAAACCTAGTAGCCCTAGATCACAAAGACGCGATTTATCGCGTCTCTTGCCTTAACCGAACCGTATTGAGAGTATGCCTACCATCGCACCTACATTCATCGCATCAATGTATTTGCTGATGGAACTTGGGGATTACTGGGAGGAGTAATTACAGCGCTAGGGATACATGGATTAGTCACGGTTAAGGATTGTCCAAGAGATGAATTAACCACAGAGGCGCAGAGAACACAGAGTGAGGAGAGATAGAAAAGATTTTGGCGTTAGTTTTGAGATATTTTTTGATGGGGAAGTCCTTTAGAGATAATTGTGTGAAATCTGCTAAAGTTCAATTAACCTAAAACTTATAACTTAGCACGGGCTAAATATCCCGCGATCGCTAATAGGACTTAGGGCTGATGCAAAGGCAAGAAAAAATTTCACAAGTGATAGTGACTGCTGGGCAGATGCGCGATATTGAAGATCGGATCTTTGCAGCAGGAATGCCTGTAGTCGCTTTAATGGAAAAGGTGGCGGGATTAGTTGCCCGTCGGATTCAAGAGATCCCCCCAATTCCTCGTAAAAAGGGGTTGCCGCAAGCGGTGGGATCTCGTGTTGGAATTCTTGTCGGCCCTGGTCATAATGGTGGGGATGCTTTAGTAGTAGCCCGTGAATTACACTTTCGTGGGTATGAGGTTTGGATTTATTCTCCTTTCTCTAAGTTTAAGGAATTAACTTCGCACCACTTGCAGTATGCTCAGAGTTTGGGCATTCCAATTTATCAAACAATTGAGCAACTGCCAGATTCTGATTTGTTGATTGATGGCTTGTTTGGGTTTGGTTTAGAAAGAAACCTGACTGATCCTATTGCCTCTGCAATTAATCAGCTAAATGAATTGTCTGTGCCGATTTATAGCATCGATTTACCTTCAGGTTTACACACCGATACTGGCGTTGTATTAGGAACTGCCATTCGCGCCACTCACACTTTTTGCTTAGGTTTATGGAAACTAGCTTTCTTCCAAGATCGGGCGCTGGAATATGTTGGCAAAGCTGAGTTAATCGATTTTGATATTCCTTTAGCTGATGTAGAAGCTGTTCTCAAAGATGCACCCAGCATTAAACGTATTACACCAGCAACGGCACTCGCTACTTTGCCCTTACCTCGCCCACCTGTTACCCACAAATATAAAGAAGGACATTTACTCCTGATTTGCGGTTCGCGGCGCTATGCTGGTGGAGCAATTTTAACTGGTTTGGGTGCTAGGGCTAGTGGTGTGGGGATGCTTTCTATTGCTGTGCCCGAATCGCTAAAATCTCTTTTAGTGTCGCACTTGCCAGAAGCGCTAATCATCGGTTGTCCAGAGACGGAAAGTGGAGCGATCGCTCAATTGCAATTACCCGAAAAAACCGATCTGACTTCCTTTAATGCGATCGCTTGTGGCCCAGGTTTAACACGAGATGCTACTCCCATTGTCCAAGAGGTCATAGAAAGCGATCACCCTTTGATTCTCGATGCCGATGGTTTAAATATTTTGGCACAAATGGGAGCGATCGCTACTTTAAAAAAACGTCTTGCCGTAACCGTACTCACACCCCACACTGGCGAATTCCAGCGATTGTTTCCTGATGTCACCGATGCTAAACATGACACAGTTAAAGCAGCACAGGAAGCAGCCTTACAAAGTGGGGCGGTGGTGTTATTGAAAGGGGCGAGAACTGCGATCGCAAACCCTCAAGGTGGCATTTGGATGATTACTGAAAGCACACCCGCTCTGGCACGTGGAGGTAGTGGTGACGTATTAACTGGGCTACTAGGTGGATTGTTGGCACAAGCCGCAACTAAACAGATTTCTGTAGAAGATATTGTGGCAACTGCCGCTTGGTGGCATTCACAAGCTGGGATTTTAGCAGCCCAAGAGCGTACTGAATTGGGTGTAGATGCGTTTACGTTGACACAATATTTGCTCAAAGTTCTCAGTTTAGTTACCATACCTTAGCCAAAATAAGATGTTGGGATAAGGCAATAGGCAAATATGGTTTTCGAGTACACTAAGGCATTTGTCACCATAGGATCGGTTAATTTTGATAAATTAGTAGATTTTTATACTAAACTTCTGGAGCAAAAAGCAGTTATTTTGATTCCGAATGTCTATGCTGAGTTTAATTTAGTTGGTATGCGATTAGGTATTTTTAAACCCAAGAAGACAAACGAATCGGAATTTGAAGCGATGTCTAACGACAGCTCACTTGGTGTCTACGCCAAAAGTAAGATAAGTTTGTGTTTAGAAGTGAGTAACTTAAAAGATGCGATCGCTCACATAACAGCTTTAGGCTATCCTCCACCAGGAAATGTTTCCACTGCTTCTCACGGCAGAGAAATTTATGCCTATGACCCTGATGGCAATCGTCTGATTTTACATCAAGCTGCTACTACAGAGAGTCATTAGTCATTGGTCATTAGTCATTGGTTTTGGACAAATGACAAAGGACAAAGGACAAATAACAAAGGATAAAGGACAAATAAAAAAATGGCTATAACTCAAAACTATAGATTAAACGTAATTCAATGGTATCCAGGTCACATTGCGAAAGCGGAAAAGAAGCTAAAAGAACAGCTTAAGCGCGTAGATGTGGTATTTGAGGTACGAGATGCCCGAATTCCCTTAGCGACTCATCATCCCCAAATAGGTGAGTGGGTAGAGGGTAAGACACGGGTATTGATACTTAACCGAGTAGATATGATTACGCCGCAAATGCGATCGCTGTGGATAGATTGGTTTAAACGTCAAGGGGAAGTCCCTTATTTTACCAACGCTCAACATGGTAAAGGTATAGCAGAAGTGGCGCGGGCAGCGCAAGCGGCTGGAGTAGAACTCAATCAAAGAAGAAGCGATCGCGGAATGTTACCTCGTCCAGTCCGGGCTGTGGTAATTGGTTTTCCCAATGTTGGTAAATCAGCTTTGATTAACCGCCTTTTAGGACGGCGAGTAGTGGAAAGTGCAGCCCGTCCTGGGGTAACTCGCCAATTGCGCTGGGTGCGAATTTCTGAACATTTGGAATTGTTAGATGCTCCTGGTGTCATCCCTCTAAGGTTGGAAGACCAAGACGCAGCATTGAAACTAGCCATTTGTGATGATATCGGCGAAGCATCTTACGATAATCAGCTAGTAGCAGCAGCCTTAGTGGATTTATTCAACTACTTGGAAGCTGTAACTACAGATTTGTTACCGAGGAAACCATTACAGTCCCGCTACCAACTCGATTCGACCTCAGACACCGGGGATACTTATCTACATGCTTTAGCAGAGCATCGTTACAAAGGTGATGTAGAGCGTGCTGCAAGGCAACTTTTAACAGATTTTCGTAAGGGGTTATTAGGTGAAATGAGTTTAGAATTGCCACCCAACTAGATTAAAACGATTTTTAGCCCATTTTTGAGTAGCAGGTGAGTAGCATGTGAACTACCCCAACTTACCGAGTACGGTTGAAGTTGGGGCTTCTGTAATCACGGGAGAGTGCCTAAACTTAGACTTTCGCCCAAGAATAGGACTTACCTCTCCTCCTACAGCAGAGACGGCTGAACCTTCCGCCTTTATTATTCTGATGCCTTCTGCTCTAATGTTCTGCGCGGCGTTCGCGTCACGCGAATGATGAGTGCCGCAGTGTGGACAAGTCCATTCACGGACATCCAACGGCATCTCACCTATTTGATAGAAACAATTAGAGCAGAGTTTGGAACTAGGGAACCATCTATCAATCTCAACCAACTTTCCACCTCTGCGTTCTAGCTTATAAGCTAAAAAGTTAGTGAATGTTCCCCACCCTACATCAGATATTGATTTCGCCAATTTATGATTACGAACCATGCCTCTGACATTAAGATTCTCTACTATGACAGCTTGGCTATCGCTGACCAACTTGTAACTAAGTTTATGTAGGAAATCTTTCCTTGAGTTACTAACTCGCTCGTAGACTTTGGCAACAACTTTTCTATATATATTTCTTGACTTGCTCCCTTTAACTTTACGTGCTAATTTTTTTTGCTTACGTTTTAGATTTTTCTCGTGTTTGGCAAGGTGCTTGGGATTATCGTAAATGGATACCTTTTCGCCGTCAGTGACGACAGCAAAGTGTTTCAAACCTAGATCAATCCCATATATCTTACCTTCTGAAATAACTAGATTTTCGCCAACTCCAGTCGGAGACGCTACGCGAACAATCTCAGTCAAGATGGATGCAAGGTACTTACCTGATGGCGTTTTGCTCACAGTAACAGTTTTGATTTTCCCCTCAATAGGTCTGTGTATTTTGGCTTTGACTATCCCAATATTTCCAGGGAGTTTGACATTACCATCTACAATCTTGACGTTTTGAGGGTATTGGATAGACTGTTTGCCATGCTTAGATTTGAATTTGGGAAAACCAGCACGTTTCTCAAAAAAGTTCTTATATGCAGTGGTTAGATTGAGTGTTATAGCCTGTAAAACTTGGCTATAACACTCAGATAACCATATTGTCTCTTCAGCTTTTTTGAGTGCAGGGAGAAATGCGTTGAGTGCAGCACGTCCAAGCCCCTTACCCGTCTCTAAATAATTCTCAATTGACTTATTTAGGGCATAATTCCACCACCACCTAGCACACCCAAAAGTTTGAGCTAGTTGATTTTGCTGTTCATCTGACGGATATAAACGGACTTGTACAACCTTGTGTAACACTCAGCACCACCTCCTTGATGTGCTTACTTTAACATAAATACATATTGCGGTAAAGTACTTAAACAAAATAATTAGGGATTCGTCATACATCTGAAATTTGTTTTTGCTTGATGCAAAAAAATCAATTCCAGATGCAATCCTCATCCCCCGCTTCCTATCCCCACCTTATGAGTACATTGTTCGCGTTAGCGTCTCGCAGAGAAGGTGGAGACTTCCGCGACACGTTAAAAATCTGGACATTCAGCCTTGGTGACATCTGGGTGACAGTAGTACCGCAAAACTGTTTGGACGTTATCGCCGATCCAGTAGGCTACCTTTTCCGGCGATGCCCCAAATGCGATCGCCCAAGTAGCGAAGGTATGCCGAGTGCTATAAGCCTTTAGGTAGGGAACAACTTTCAGAAGATCAAAACAGGACAGAGCCACCGCCGAGTAAATATAGCTACGCCACGCTGCCCGAACAGAAATCAAACCGGACTCCTATACCATTAAATAACAGTTGACAAATGACTTTTAACAAATGGCTTTATCTAACGAATTATGGGCAGCAAATCAAGACTTAGCCCAAGCTTGCCTAAAGCATCCTTTCGTTCAAGGTATTGGCAATGGTATTCTTGAGCAGGTAAAATTTGCCTACTACGTGGGGCAAGATGTTTTTTTCTTAGAAGCTTTTGCGCGGACGTACAGTATCGCCGCAGCTAAAGCACCAGACTGGTTAGGTTTTACCACATTTCATAACTTAGCGAGTTCAGTTTTAGAAGAACTACGGCTGCATAGTAGCTATGCTTCCCAGTGGGGAGTGAATTTACATTCTGTTGAAGCTGGCTATGCCACCCGCCGCTATACTGATTTTTTGTTAGCAACTGCTTGGGGTGGAGATGTGGGTTTGACTGCTGTGGCGATGTCTCCTTGTATGCGTTTGTATGGTTTCTTGGGAAAACGGTTGGCTCTTCATGGTATTCCTAATCATCAATATGCAGACTGGATTCGTACTTACAGCAGCACAGACTTTCAATCACTAATAAAACAATTAGAAACTTTAGTTGAGAATTATGCTACTAACAATGCTGTAGTGAATTCAACCTACCGTTATGCGATGTTTTGTGAGCATGAATTTTTTCAAGCTGCGTGGATTTCTGCTAATAAATAAGTAATTATATAGGACTCATATTTGATTTTTGAAAAAACTCCGTATAACTCAAAAAGAGTATAAGAGGATGTTTGAAAAGTCCTCTTCTCGGTAGTGAAAAGTTCTAGATCCCCCTAAATCCCCCTTAAAAAGACGTGTGTTCGACAAGTCTTATTTGACCTCTCCCCCAGCCCCTCTCCGACGCGGACAGGGGAGCAAAAAGCGGAATTTTTCTTGCTCCTCCCTTTCCGTTTCGGAGAGGGAGGCTGGGAGGGAGGGGTTCATCGAACTCACGTTAAAAAGGGGAACTTTGATTCCGATTCCCCCCTTTTTAAGGGGGGTTAGAGGGGGGATCAATAAGTACCTAAAATCACAGCTAACCACTTTTCAAACATCCTCTAAGGGAACTCCAATCAATAATTGAATATTTTTTTATTCCCCAAGCATTATTAGAGAATAAGCAGCCTATAGCGCAATACAGTACTTGTAGAGACGGCGATTTATCGCGTCTCAAAACCCACGATTTCGTACACAAATAGCGCTTAACCCAAGCGTATTGGTCTATAGCGCTTTAACCTACGTAACTAGGATTGGCGTAGGTGTGTAGCCCGCACTTTCTCTACAAGACGCTGCGCGTAGCTTGCTTCCACGTTCGCGTAGCGTCCCGTGGAGAAGTAACCCGCCGCAGGCATCGCTCTTTAGGAAAAACTTTTTAGTTTACCGATCCTAGCCATTTTTCTAGGATGAGTTCTCCCCATTTTTCCGATGTCATCTGTGTTGAGAAAAGGACACGATATGAACATCTAAGAATGTTTTTGGAAAAATCTTATGTCTTCATTAATGGCTTTGTCCAACAGTTTAGCTGACACCGTAGAAAAAGCTGGAAGTGCTGTGGTTGCTGTGAATGGGGGTACTCGTGTTTCCCCAAGTGGTATTCACTGGCGTAATGGCATCATTGTTACCTCTGATGAGTCTCTCCAGCGCTATGACGACATCACAATCACTCTATCAAATGGTAGTACTGTACCAGCAACACTTGTTGGTCATGACTCTAGCACCGATATAGCTGTTTTTAAACTAGAAAATTTAGAAATATCTGTGGCAAAAGTTGGCGATGCTAAAATGCTCAAAGTTGGTCATCTGGTGTTAGGACTGGCGAGAGGTAGCGAAGGTGATTTAAGGGCGGCGATGGGTGCAGTGAGTGTAGTTAGCGGTGCATGGCGCAGCATGAATGGCGGAAATATTGACCAATTTATCCGCCCAGACATCACCCTTTACTCTGGTTTTGCAGGTGGGCCACTCGTAGATGCTGCTGGTTTTGTGGTAGGTATGAATACATCGGGGCGGCGTGGTACTGCTCTGACTATTCCCAGCGCTACAGTCGATCGCGTGGTTGACCAATTGGTAGCAAAAGGACGCATTTCAAAAGGCTACTTGGGTGTAGGAATGCAACCTGTACGTTTACCAAATAACCTGAAAACTGCTCTCAATTTAACTTCTGCAACTGGGGTAATTGTCGTTAATGTTGAGTCTTCTGGGCCTGCTGATAATGCAGGTGTGTTGCTTGGCGATGTTTTGGTAAGGTTCGATGGCGTAACTGTGGGCGATACAGGTGATGTGTTGGCGCTGCTCAATAGTAGCGATCGCATTGGTAAAACTATCAACCTGCAAGTTGTCCGGGGTGGAGTGTTAATTGAGTTAGCGATCGCAGTTGGCGAACGACCTACTAAGGAAGAATAATCCCAATTAGGGATGGGTTTAACTAGCTGTGTCAAAATTTATCTAAATTTTCTATCCATTCGAGCCTCTGAACTCGGAACTTCAACCTTTTTACTCGAACGTTGAGCCTCTAAACTCGGAACTTCGACCTTTTTGCTCGGACGTTGAGCCTCTGAACTCGAAACTTCGACCTTTTTACTCGGACGTTGAGCCTCTGAACTCGAAACTTCGACCTTTTTACTCGGACGTTGAGCCTCTGAACTCGGAACTTCAACCTTTTTGCTCGAACGTTGAGCCTCTGAACTCAGAACTTCGACCTTTTTGCTCGAACATTGAGCCTCTGAACTCAGAACTGTCAAAATTTGCTTTCCAAAGTTGGGTTGACTGATATTTTGCAGCATTCTCAATTATCCCAACCCGACTAAAAACAATTGTCAGCCAACAGATTCTACTTTGACATGGGGAAAAATTGTATAACATGGCAAACACAACATTAACTAATATCGCTGCTGAATTAACAGAGGTAGCTGCTAAACTACGCCTACGCACTGTCAAAGTGAAAAGTGGCTCTCTAGGAATCGGTTCCGGTGTCATTTGGCAATCTGACGGGCTAATTATCACTAATGCCCATGTTGCAACCAGCAACCGTGCAACTGTGGAATTGGCAGATGGCAGAGTATTTGATGCGGTGCGTACACAGTTTGATCCACAGCAGGATTTAGCAGCGCTGAAAATTGTCGCCACTGATTTAACTGCTGCAAGCATTGGCAATTCTGAGGCGCTACGAGTAGGTGAATTAGTCTTGGCGGTGGGTAATCCCTTTGCTGACAGTGGTGCTGTGACAACTGGAATTATCTATGCAAATAATTCGCGGGCTGTTATGGCTGATTTGCAACTATATCCTGGAAACTCTGGGGGGCCACTTGCCGATTGTCTCGGTCAAGTTGTGGGAATTAATACGATGATTGTTAATGGTTTAGCTGTGGCAGTTCCCAGCAATACCGTTGAGCGTTTTTTACAGGGAAATAGTCGTCCGCAACTAGGAGTCACGCTGCAACCTGTGCTTTTAGGTAGGCGTAGCTTGGGTTTATTGGTGTTGTCAATTTTACCTGGCAGCATTGCGGAAACTGCTGATGTGCAAATCGGCGATATTTTAATTGGAGTTTCGGGGCGATTATTCACTAGCGTGAATGATTTAACTAAATATCTCCATGACAGTAAAGGATCTGTGCCGCTACAACTCCTACGCGGTGGGCAACAATTAGTGATTTATGTTGCGGTGCAGTCTGGAAAAACTGCTGTGGAGGCGACGTGATTCGGGTAATGGTAGTTGCCACTTCTCCTGTTGTGCGGGCAGGGTTATCAGCTGTGGTGACTACCAATCCTCGGCTGACGGTTGTGGGGAGTGCATCCGATTTGGATGAATTGGCAAGGGAAGTTGGTCAATTACAACCAGATGTGGTGCTGGTAGATTTGAGTAGTAACCTTCAACAATCGGTGTGGGAAAAATTGCTGCTTATTCAAGAACAGCAATACCCATTAGGAACGATCGCCATTATTGAGGAACTCGATAGCATCGACTTAGAGACGGCGTTACGTTCTGGTATCCGGGGGATATTGCCCAGTACTAGCACAGAGTCAGAAATTGTCGCTGCTGTGGAAGCGATCGCTTTTGGTTTGGTGGTGCTGCACCCGGATGCTATAGAATTACTGTCTATTCGAGAAAAAGTGGTGGCGAATCCTGTACAAACATTGACACCACGCGAGATAGAAGTTTTAGGTATGCTTGGTTCTGGGTTGGGGAATAAAGCGATCGCTAAACGGTTGCAGATTTCTGAGCATACCGTCAAATTTCATCTCTCATCTATTTTTCAAAAGCTCAGTGTCTCCAGCCGTACCGAGGCTGTTGCTGTGGGTGTGCGACTGGGTTTGATTATGCTGTGATTACAATACTTGTAGGTTAAAGGGAAAAGGGTAAGGGGAAAAGGAGTGGAACGCTTGATATATAAAGTTTTTTCCCTTTTAACCTTTTCCCTTTCCCCCAAAACCTGACAAGTATTGTAACCCCACCTCTAAAAAGTTAAATCAGGGATTTACGCCTGCCATTCGGTACATGATACGTGGCAATTTTTTGTAACAAACTTATGTAAAGCTGTAAAAAGAAAATGCCTTGTTAAATAAACAGTATCTATGAACATACGTAAAGTCTCTACTACTCCCTTAAGCGACCAAAAGCCTGGTACTTCTGGGCTGCGGAAATCAGTTAAGGTTTTTCAGCAGCCCCACTACCTGGAAAATTTTATCCAATCCATCTTCGATTCTGTGGGGGACTTGCACTCTCAAACTTTAGTCTTGGGTGGTGATGGTCGTTATTACAATCGCCAAGCTATTCAAATCATTTTGAAAATGGCTGCGGCCAATGGCATTGGGCGGATTAAAGTTGGTCAATGGGGAATTTTGTCTACTCCTGCGACTTCCGCGATTATTCGCAAGTATCAAGCTATTGGTGGCATCATCTTGTCTGCTAGCCATAATCCGGGCGGGCCAAATGGTGACTTTGGCGTGAAATATAACATTAGCAATGGTGGCCCAGCACCGGAAAAGGTGACAGAGGCGATCTACGATCGCAGTAAAGTCATTGATAGCTACCAAATTCTGGAAGCACCAGATGTAGATTTAGAAACTTTAGGTGAGTCACATTTGGGAGAGACGGTAGTTGAGGTAATTGACTCCGTACAGGATTATCAAGAGTTAATGGAATCCCTGTTTGATTTTGAACGGATTCAGCAACTGTTGACAAGAGGAAATTTTCGGTTCAGCATTGATGCCTTGCACGCCGTAGCTGGCCCTTATGCCCATGCCATTTTTGAGCAACGTTTGGGCGCACCAGTGGGAACTGTGCAAAATGGTACACCCCTGGAAGACTTTGGGGGCGGACATCCTGACCCAAATCTAGTTTATGCTCATGATTTGGTGGATATTTTGTACGGAGAGAATGCGCCAGATTTTGGGGCAGCTTTTGATGGAGATGGCGATCGCAATATGATCTTAGGGCGTAAGTTCTTTGTCACCCCTAGCGATAGTCTTGCAGTGTTAGCCGCAAACGCCAAGCTAGTCCCTGGTTATAGTGAGGGTTTAGCCGGGGTAGCGCGATCGATGCCTACTAGCCAAGCAGTAGATCGAGTTGCGGCTCAGATTGGGATTAAATCTTACGAAACACCCACTGGCTGGAAGTTTTTCGGCAATCTCTTAGACGCGGGTAAAGCAACTCTCTGCGGTGAAGAAAGTTTTGGTACCGGTTCTAACCATATCCGCGAAAAAGATGGGCTATGGGCTGTGCTGTTTTGGCTGAATATCCTAGCAGTCCGGCAACAATCTGTTGAGCAGATTGTACGGGAACACTGGCAGACTTATGGACGCAATTATTACTCCCGCCATGACTATGAAGAGATACAGACAGAGCAAGGCAACACTTTAATAGAAAGACTGCGTTCTTTATTGCCAAATCTCAAAGGCAAGCAATTCGGAAACTATCAAGTTGAATACAGTGATGACTTTAGTTATACCGACCCTGTTGATGGCAGCATTAGCGAGCAACAAGGTGTTCGCATTGGCTTTACCGATGGCTCCCGCATTGTAGTGCGACTTTCTGGTACGGGGACTCAAGGTGCAACCCTAAGAGTTTATCTAGAAAGCTACGAGCCAGATCCCGCCAAACATGATCTCGATCCACAGCAAGCACTTGCTTCTTTAATCACTATTATCCAAGATATCGCCCAGATCCGCGAACTGACAGGACGGGAACAGCCAACCGTGATTACCTAATACTTTGCTCCCGCTAGTTTTGAGGTTTGTAGTAAGGACTAAAGTTCTTACTACGAACTTGCTTACCATTGCCATTAATTGGTGAAGCCCCGATATTATATTGTCAAGTCTGTGAGTAATATATCCCAATACAGTTCAGATAAGACCAAAACACTTGTAGAGACGGCGATTTATCGCGTCTCAAAAACCCAAAATTTTTGCCAATAGCCCTTAACGAACCGTATTGTAATATATCCTACTCTTTAGCTAGGGGATTATACCAATCATCCATTGGCGAGAGCAGTTTATCTGACTCAGGTGGGCCCCATGTATTTGGCTCATACTCGTAAACGGGTGTAACATTATCGAGAATTGGCTGGACAATCCGCCATTCCTCTTCTACCGTATCTTCGCGTACAAACAAGGTAGGATCGCCCCGCATGGCATCACCCAATAAACGCTCATAGGGTTCCATCTCGTCCCCACCTCCGTAAAAGGCCAGGAGTTCAACCGCAGAGCCGCTCATATCTTCTCCAGGGATTTTAGTGCGAGCGCCTAATCCCACAATTACCTCTGGGTCTAGTAAAAAACGAACATAATTAGCGTTTTCTTTTCTTCCTTCCTGGAACACATTTAAAGGTGGACACTTGAGTTTGACCATCACCTCAGTAGTTTTAACAGGTAATTTCTTCCCAGCCCGGATGTAGATGGGAACTCCTGACCACCGCCACGTATTAATAAATAACCGCACGGCAACAAATGTTTCTACTTGAGAGTCAGGAGAAACACCTTCTTCGTTGCGGTAATCAGAAAATTGACCGCGAATAATATCATCGGGTTGCAGTGAAGGTATAGCTTTGAGAATACGTTCTTTTTCATCCCGAATGGAATCGGGAGCAGTACTGGCGGGAGCATCCATGCACACTGAAGCCAATACTTGCAGCATGTGGTTTTCCACCACATCCCGAATTGCACCAGTCTCTTCATAGAAGCGCCCCCTTCCTTGAATGCCAAAGTCCTCTGCCATCACAATCTGGATGCTTTCAACATAGTTGCGATTCCAGATAGGTTCAAGAAAAGAGTTGCCAAACCGAAAATAGAGTAAATTCAGCAGTGGTTCTTTGCCCAGGTAATGGTCGATGCGATAGATAGATGATTCGGGAAAAACTGATGCCAGAATTTGATTTAACTCGCGTGCCGATTCCAAATCCCGTCCAAATGGTTTTTCAATTACCACCCGCGCATTTTTAGCACAGCCTGATTCACCCAATCCTGAGACTACTTGTGCAAACAAGCTCGGTGGAATTGCCAAATAGTAGAGGGGATGAGTGGCATCACCAAGGGCTTGACGTAATTTTTCGTAAGTTTCTGGTTTGTTGTAGTCACCAGCAACGTACTGGAGTAGACCAGAAAGTTTCTCAAATGCAGCTTGATCTATACCACCATTATGTTCTAGGCTATCACGTGCCCTTTCCCTAAGTTGATCCGTCGTCCAAGGTCGTCCGGCAACCCCAATTACTGGGACATTAAGATTGCCCCGCCGTACCATTGCCTGAAGGCTGGGAAAGATTTTCTTGTAGGCCAAGTCACCTGTTGCCCCAAAAAATACCAGTGCGTCTGAATCAGGAGTTCCCATGACTAACCTCTCTAAGAATTAGCTTTTTAAAGTTGTGACTTCTGAATTCTTGCTTGTGGATTCTTTTGCAATTGGTATCAGAAAGCGCGACACTGATCAGAATTATACTCAGGGATTTCCGGAAAATAAATCATACCAATTTGGGATTTTAGATGAAAAATCTTTGCAACTTCTCAAAAATCTTAAAAATAACACTCCGGTAGATAGAAGAGACAGCCAATAGAATGTGCGGCATTACGATGAGGAATTTCTAAGAAATATTTAACAAGAGTTTTAGCATTAGCTTAAACTTATATATCAAAAATTGAATTTGACTTTTTAGAAGAAATTACTTTTTTTTCTTGATAAACATACTTTTATAGACTCGAATCTTGAGTTATTTTAGTACTAATGAATAGTGATTCAGCTTCAGAAATACTTCATTTATTTTATTTATCATTTCACTAAATTTTACAATTATCTATATAATTCTAAAATTTTTCTTAGTTTTTATTAGTAAATTAAGGTGCGTTTTCCCTATGGTGTACATCAGTCTAAAAGAGCTAGCAAACCGAATCTTGACCTAAGATTTCCCACCAACACGCCATTTATCGCTCCAATAGCCCACATCAGCAGCACTTTTGGTAATCACTCGTGAGAATCAATTGAAGAGGCCATGACTACGCTCCACCTAGCGAAGCGATCGCTCTTTGAGGAAAAACTTTTTGGTTTACTGTTTTTTAGCTAATGTGTCAGTTTAATTATTGTCCACTCAGTAAATGCAACAGGCTTTGGGCTAAAATTACGTTTTAGTGTGTGTAATTATCCAAATATCCTTATTTTAGATAACATTGCTATTGTCTAAAAATTAGATATATGAGGATTAGCGATCGCACTGAAATTTGATTGTTCACCAATCGTAAGATTTTTAGAGGGTACTACCATGCAATATCTGCTAAAACGCGCATTCCTACCTGGCTTGATGGCTGCTACTTTAGCTGGTACTAGCTTAATCCCGATTCAAACTGCTTCTGCTGATGACCGAGTTATTAATAATGCAGCCATTGGAGCCGGTGCAGGTGTATTAAGTGGAGTTGTAACAAATTGTGGTTCCGTATTAGACAATGCTTTTAAAGGTGCTGCTGCTGGTGCTGCTGTTAATGCTGCCAATGGTGCAAGAAGCAACAGAGCCAGAAGAAGAAACGGACGTTTACCTGTTCAAGATATCGCTGTAGGTGCTGGTGCTGGTGTATTGGCAGGTGCAATTTCTGGTGGTTGTAGAACTACCTGGAAAAATGGTGTCAATGGTGCTGCTGCTGGTGCTGCGGTTAATTTATTAGATAGAAGACCCAGAAGAAGATAAGAAGATCAGCAACAACCAGAAGATTAACGAGAGTTCGTTTCCTCCATGTCCTGTTCTCCCTATGGGGGAAATTGGTCAGAGGACTGTTGTTGTATTTCACCCGCAATTCATATCACATCTCACCCGGAGGGGAGTGTGATATGAATTGCGGTTTCAGCTAAATATTCAAGCGACCCTGGAGTAAACATTAGATACGTTTGCCCTACTACGGCTAGAGAGATCGCTGCTACTGTTTTTGATTCTTTCTGATAGGCGCAGAAACTGACCCCGTTTTTAATTGGAGTAGGCGCTGAGTCAGGTCGGATTGAGTCAGCAAATGTAATATGGCTGGAGTACAACAAGGACAAAACAATGGTTCAAGGGGAAGCATGACTATTACTGTCTCAGATTTGTATATTGAGTTAGGCATTCATGGTGTATGTACTAACGACACCAGTATATGTGACGAACTAATTTAAGGGACTCTTATCAATCTTCTCGTTTTTCATGATGAGTTTAACGATTAGAAAAACTCACTCCCGGTGCGATCGTTAGTAACACAACCACTATCACAGGTGTTTTAGGTACCATTCAATTCAGAAGTAGTAGTTGCACCGACTGCCATTACTTGAGACCATTCACTGACGCGGTTGTTATCTAAGACGGCTCGCACTCGATAACCAAGCTGAATTTTATGCATTAGCAAGATCAAATCACGGTTGAGTAATCCTTGTGATTTTTCGTTTTCATTAGATGCAGCTTGTATACGAAAGCAGCGATCGCTTTGTCGTTTCAACTTGGGAGACTTGCCTTCCATCAGCACCGTTTGCAGTTCGTATGCTTCAGCTTCAGGATATGCTTCCCAGCAAAGTTGCCAGTAAGTCGACCAGCGAATTAACTGGGCTGGTAATTCCTCGACTTCATCCGACAATGTAGACACAAGTCGGGTGACTGAAGGTTGTACGACTTGAGGCTGACTGGAGGTGATATCAGCAGTTACAGGGTTTATAAATCCTAGTTGCCCAACCTTCTGTGCAGCTATAGATGAACCATCATCAACAATTACTATCAGCCCGAATATCAAAGTTAACAGCAGCACCAATCGTAGGCATTGTAATTGCACTAACGACAAGATTTTCAGATTCATAATTATGCAAAAGTTAATTGCTTAGGCACAAGCCAAGAAAAAAGATACCAGCCGTCATAAAAGAGAGCCATGCTACACAATGAGCAGCTAAGAACACGGCTGGTATAGGACTGAAAGCGGTCTCCCTTTACCACTCGACAGGTAGAATGATGCTGCCGTTGTCGGCATAGATTGTTCGAGAACGGATCTCTGTTCTGGGAGCTACTGTAGAATTGAAGACTGCGCTTCTTTGCCCAAGTGCTGAGTCGTTGCCGATGCTGGCGCGGAAGATAACGGAGTTTGGCCCTAGCCCGACGTTATTACCTACGCTAGTCTCAGGGCCATTAGCAACGCCATTGACAACCTGCCTACCGCCATGAACCAAAGCGCGAGGCCCATAACCAATTCCATTACCAAGAGTCAAACTAGTTGTTTCTAAAGCGTGAAAGACAACATCGTTTGCCATCCCAGCAATTGACCCAACATTAAAAGGTTCACCTTCATCAGCACGCAGCGAAATTCTATTACCTATTTTGTTGTTGAGGTTGTCAAAAGAATCTTGCAGAACAATATTACCGATGATGCGGTTACGGAAGTTTGGATCACTAGTCAGAATTCCACCTATCTTCGGCCGACCTCCAGAGTTAAAAGAGGTGGCAGGAGCATAATTTATCCCTTGTACGCTTGTCAAGTCTGCTCTGGCTAAGTCTGTATAACCTTTGGCAAAGGCTTCATTGACTTCAATAATGCCTTCCATTAATGCAACGTCGGCTTGGGTCAGGTTTGCCACTTTCCCCAAACTGCCGCTAGTAGCTTCAAAGTTATTTGTGACGTTTTTACCCGGTAGCACAACTTTCCCAGCAGGTAAGGTAACACCAGGGCCAACCCGCGAGAGAAAGTTAACTACAGTGTTTTTTTCTATAGTTGCACCATCTATTTCGCAGTTGAAGCTGAGAAATGTCTCTGGAATATCGTTGTTGAACTGAGCATTGGTAATCGGGTTGGTAAAAGGCCCTGTTGAACCTTGAATACCAACTTTGGCTGCACCTTTGATAGTGGTCATGTGTGCCATAATGACTCGTGACCCAATCTGCACTCCCGTCCCCGAAGCTGTAATTTTCACTTGGTCTTGGACATTAGAATCTTCTGCAATGCTAATGGGAGCAGTAGTAGCGTCTAACTCGGCAAATGGTGCAACAAAGACTTTTTCGCCCAAGCTAATATTTGTTGGATTTCTAATTGTTGCAGTTGGGTCAATGAAACTAGCTGACTCTGAAGGTGCTGTGCTTGGACATACAGGTAGGTTATTCACCGTTGGATTACAAACCCCACCAGCAGCAACTGCGGGTTGTTTATGTATTTGTGTACCAATGACAAACGCTAGGATAATTGCAACTAAGGCGCTAAAAATTGGGCGAGGTTTGAACATGGAAAGAAAACTCCTCACGTTTTTGGAATATTTGGCTATGGGATAATCTGCGCTCTTCAAGCAAGAGATATAGTCAAGCAATTGCCTACAGTTGGCGAAACGCGATCGCAACCGCAGGAATTACTAAAAAATTACATTGCAAAATTCTTTATTTAGGCTCTTTCTCTGTTTGAGTATGAGAAATGCGGGTTAACCACCCCAATAACCTGCCAATTTGAAGACTACTTGCAAGATAGATGATAATAAGGAGTTCAAAAGTGGAACTGTAACTATCGTTGTTGCCCCAGCAACCGCCTCATTGTAGACACTTTGCCAAGCTTCTGGCCCGCTAGTAGATTGTCCATGAACTTGTGTACTAACGGCTAACGTTAAGCCAAGCGCAGCTAAACCAACTAGTATTGTGCGACGTTTCAACATTATTTCTTGATACCTAATAGTTCGCCAAATTTATTGGGTAAGGTAAAGCGAAAAGGTACAGGACATACTTAAACTTTTCGGTTTACCTAACCTAATAACTTTCAAATTTAATTTAATCAAGTACAAATTGCTACATCCAGCAATTAACAGTTCATTGTAGCCTTATTTGCTGTTTAACACTAGAGTTTTAGATATTGAAAAAATTTATGGAAATAATAAAAATAGTAATTAAATTGATAATGGAAAACTGTGTTTACAGGATAGTTTTTTAATTTAAAAAGTCATCTACCTTAAGGAATAAAATTAGATTAATTTTTGCTAGTAAATGGCACTTCCTCCACTGTCTTAAGTCAAGTGACTTCCGTGCTGTTCAACGAGTTTCTTGTGAATCATCTGTTAATTGCCGTGTTTGGGAGACATTAAATCTTTTGTTACTCAACGGTCGATACGGTGTAACCCCTGTAACCCACAGCGTACACCCGATCTAAGCCCCAGGGGTAGCCGTTTCTACGTCTAAAGATACAAGTTTATTTAATTTTGAGAGATTAATCAGAGATTAATGAGATATTAAGTTGAAAAACTAATTCAGATAGAAACTTATGACAACCGAGCAAGAGCTTCAATCTCTTTTTAATACCTTAGATAGCGATCAAGACGGCAAAGTATCCATTAATGATCTTTTTTTAAGTCCTGGCTTAAGTGCAATCGTCTCATCCGAAACAAATACCACTAGTCCCCAGGAATTACTAGTAAATTATGATTCAGACGAAGACGGTAGTATTACTTTTGAAGAGTTAAAGGAAGCAGTTGAGAAAGCAAATAATTTAACCTAGCAACCTAATTCCTAACACCTAATACCCAAAAATCCTGAAGCTGAAATTGCAGCAAGGTTTGCACAGTGCTGGTCAGTTTTACCAACAGCTAGTCTCCACAATAGGCTCGGCTGTTGGCATTGCTGATTTTGAGCCTTACTGGAACGCATACCTGGGGCAGTGGCAGATTTGGGTTAACTTTAGGAGCGGGTGTACGTCTATGGTGTGCAATTGGTTGGTGGTGGTGTAGGTAACAGTAGTACACTATTCCATCAAAACTGTTACTGTGAGTCAGTTATTGTACAGTTTCCTCTTTTGGAAGCAAATAATCTCTATTGCCTTGCCCTTGAAAAAGACAATTGTGTGTTCGTTATCTTCTGAGTCGCTTAAAGTAACGGGAGCAAGGTTTGTTTTAGCCCAAGATTGAACCTGAATCAACTTCCCACTGATGTTTGAGCAATTCTTGGTAAGTCTTTTCCCTTATCATCATCTGCTGATACAGCATCAGCAAAAACTCTTGAGCTTGTTCACGGGACATCTGCTGCACTTGATCAGAGAAAGTTCTAAGGCTAAATTCTTGTTCTAAAGATAATTCAATGGGTTGATTCATCGCTTTTATTACCTACTCTTTTATTTGAGTTTGCTTATGTAAGCAAATATTGCTTTATATAAATAAATATTACGATGGCTTTACAAAAATTAGAGGGGTGTAAACCGTACCGACGTAGGTTAAAAATGCCGTATCTGCTGCTGAAAACCTTGATATCACTCCATTGTGGCAACTCAAGTAAAAATCTAAGTTCTAAAGTTTCTTACTTTTAGGTTTTTAAAGCATTTTTAGCCTCTGCTTGCGGCTGGCGATCGCCTACGGCGGGCGAAACAGCACCATCGCTGTTGGAGAAGATGGGCAATACTTTGGGCAAAAGTGGTGAGCGTCGCGGCGTGATGCTGGAGTTTGAGAATGTGAATATGACAAATTTGCTCAACTGGTGACAGATGCGCCACATTGGAATGAATGGATGGCGTGAGAAAGGGGCGATGAAAGATCGTCCAGAGTTGTATGAGTTCGTTCAAAACATTCAGTATCTTTGGATCTGTGACTAAATTTGGTTCCATATTCTTTGACACAACATCACAGTCAATACCCCCTAATATTAGATGGGCGGCTCAAAGTCGTTTGAACTTTTTCTGGAGAAATTTCAATGACCATTTCAATGTACCAAGCTTTAATACCCGTGTCTATTCGCACACTGAATAACCTTACAAACATTCTTGAAAAAGGTGCTGCTTATGCTGAAACTAAAAAAATAGATCCTTCTGTGTTGATTAATAGTCGTCTATCCCCAGATATGTTTCCATTATCAAAACAAGTGCAAATTGCCTCTGACATAGTAAATAGAGGTGCCGCACGGTTAGCTCTTATAGAACCACCTAAATTCGAGGACAATGAAACTACATTTCCTCAACTTATTGACCGCATTCAAAAAACTATCTCTCATTTAAATACGTTTAAACCTGAACAAATTAACGGTTCAGAAGAAAGAGAAATTACCCTACAAATGCGTGACAATACTCTCTCTTTTGAAGGAATGCCATATCTGTTCTATTTTGTTTTACCAAATCTTTATTTTCATGTCACAACAGCATATAACATTCTCAGACACTGCGGTGTCGAACTTGGCAAACAGGACTTCCTTGGTCAGCCTTAATTAGAACAATATCTAACGTAATTTTTTCGAGAATGTCCGATCTTGCTTGGGTTAGTAAAAAATAGATTTCTTGACTTCTTGGCATTGTGGGGAAAAGTTTTTTCTTCTTCAACATTTCCCTTCTCTCTTTCTCGATAATTACACTGGCTTGAATCTTGCCGATTAATTAGTAAAATCTAATACTATAGGACTAAGAGCTTGCCCCAGACTCCCCATACCAACAATTCCCAGTGTTCGGTTTGCTAATCCCACGCCGTATAGATCAATACGGTTCAGTTAAGGCTTTACTCTTTGTCAAAGTGAATTTTTTTAACGAACCGCAAAGGACGCAAAGGACACGAAGGAAGAGAAGAAATAGAAGAAAAAATGCTTAACTGAACTGTATTGCCGTATAGATGGGGCCGCCAACCTGCAAACGTGCCTTGACGAATTAAGCGATCGCCTGGCAACATCTGACGGGCTAACCCGATGATCAGTCCAATGGTCAACTCAGCTGTTGGCACAGCCAATAAGCTAGGGACGATGGTGAACCAAACACCTTGACGAGTGCAGGCATCAACATCAAAGTTATCGTAGCCTTTCAATGCTCCGGCGATAATCTTCAATTTTGGACAAGCTTTCAGAAACGCCTCATCGATTTGATCTGGCATAAAAACCATCAAGGCTTCAGCGTCCTGCGCCAACTGGAGAATTTCTTCACGCGGTAAAGTCTCTCTAGTTGGATTTGCAACTACCTCACAATACTCACTTAAGTTTGTAATAATTTCTGGATGAACCCAGTGGGTAATTACAACTTTAGGTTTCATCAGCAACCCCCTAGTCACCGTAAGGCGGAATTAAAAATTAAAAATTAAAAACGTTTTTTACTCACTGTATCAAAGCCAATGTGTTGACAATTAAGGCTTGATTGAACTAAGGAGTCTCTTAATTCTGTTGTGATTTGAACAAGAAAGGGAGAGGTTGTCCACTTTCTTGTTCAAGTCATACTTACCTAGTTGGGATGCCAAGTTAGACTTCTTCTTTGCTGTCAAACAAGACTTTAATTCGTTCTTCGATCTCTTCGGATGAAACATCCTCTTGATGAGTCGCAATCCACCAATAATTTCCGTTTGGGTCTTTCACAGCCGCATGGCGATCGCCCCAAAATTCATCATTTGGCTGCATCATTGAGGTAGCACCCGCTTTGAGAGCATTGTCATAAATTACCCGAATCTATTATCATTTGAACAAATCTAAATCTGTGACTGCACCGATACTGCTAGAAGATACTAATTTGGCATATTTCGCCAACACGCCCTTGGTGTAACGTGGTGCAGGAGGTTGCCAATTAGCACGACGACGGGCTAATTCTGATTCAGATATATTCAACTGCAATAAACGAGCCGGTGCATCAATAGTAATACTATCGCCTTCTTCTACAAGCGCGATCGCACCACCAACTGCTGCTTCTGGTGCAACATGACCAACCACCATACCGTAAGTACCGCCAGAAAAGCGCCCGTCGGTAATTAATCCTACCGCATCACCCAAACCAGCCCCGATAATTGCCGAAGTGGGAGCCAACATTTCTCGCATTCCAGGGCCACCCTTGGGACCTTCGTAGCGGATAACCAAAATATCACCAGCTTGAATTTTACCCGCCAAAATTGCATCTAAAGAGGCTTCTTCTGATTCAAATACCCGTGCAGGCCCGGTAATTACTGGTTTTTTCACCCCGGTAATTTTAGCGACAGCCCCTTCCGTTGCCAGATTACCTCTGAGGATGGCTAAGTGTCCTTGAGCATACATTGGGTTATTCCAAGTCCGAATCACATCTTGATTGGCAGATGGTTGTTCGGGGATGTCTGCTAATATCTCTGCAATGGTTTGACCGCTAATGGTGAGGCAATCACCATGTAATAAGCCATGCACAAGTAACATCTTCATAACTTGGGGAATGCCACCAGCTTTGTGCAAATCTGTAGCGACATATTTACCACTGGGTTTTAAATCACACAAAACGGGAACACGGGCGCGGATTGTCTCAAAGTCATCCAAGGTTAACTCTACATTCGCAGCACGAGCGATCGCTAAAAAATGCAATACGGCATTGGTCGAACCACCGACTGCCATAATCACAGAGATGGCATTCTCTATAGATTTGCGGGTGATAATTTGCCGGGGCAAGATTTGCTTCTTGATGGCTTCGACTAACACATGAGCTGATTTTTCGGTGCTGTCAGCTTTTTCGGCATCTTCGGCTGCCATTGTCGAAGAATAGGGCAAACTCATTCCCATCGCTTCAAATGCTGAAGACATGGTATTGGCTGTGAACATTCCTCCGCAGGAACCGGCACCAGGACAAGCGCGACTTTCGACTTCTAATAATTCCTTGTCGTCAATTTTTCCGGCGCTATATTGACCAACTGCTTCAAAAGAACTGACAACGGTTAAATCGCGTCCGTTGTAGTGACCGGGTTTAATTGTGCCACCGTAAACGAATATTGCAGGGATATTCATCCGAGCGATCGCTAACATTGCCCCTGGCATATTTTTATCACAACCACCAATGGCTAGTACACCATCCATACTTTGTCCGGTACAGGCGGTTTCAATGGAATCGGCGATGACTTCCCGCGATACGAGGGAATATTTCATCCCTTCGGTTCCCATCGAAATCCCATCGCTAATGGTAATCGTGCCGAACATTTGCGGCATCGCTCCGGCGGTTTTAATCCCAATTTCTGCCCTTTGCGCCAGTTGATTGATTCCCATATTGCAGGGGGTGATGGTGCTGTAACCGTTGGCTATACCGACAATGGCTTTGTTGAAATCTTCATCTTTAAAACCAACTGCACGCAGCATGGCTCGATTTGGCGATCGCTGCACTCCTTGCGTTACAACTTGGCTTTTCAAATTATCCGACATAGTTACATCATCCTCTGACTTGCATGTATGAGTATGATAGGTAGCATTTTTTGGGATGTCCAATATATATTTATGAGTATTTAAGACTTATAAAATATCAAAACTATGGAACTGCGACACCTGCGCTACTTCATTGCTGTAGCTGAGGAACTGCACTTTACTAGAGCAGCAGAGCGACTTCACATCGCTCAACCTCCCTTAAGCCAGCAAATTCAGCAGCTAGAAGCATCCCTTGGGGTAGAACTTTTTCAACGCAAAACTAAACGCCAGGTGCAGCTAACGGAAGCCGGACAAGTATTTTTGCAAGAAGCTTATCAGTTGTTCGCTCAACTGGAAAAAGCAATTGATCTGACTCAACGGACAGGTAGGGGTAAGAAAGGACAACTACGAGTGGGTTTCACCAGCTTGGTAACTTACGATTTGCTGCCTGTGATTTTGCGATGGTTTCGAGAACAGTTTTTAGAGGTAGAGTTAGTATTGCAAGAATTAACGACAACTCAGCAAGAACAAGCGCTATTCAATCGCCGCATCCATGTAGGTTTTGCCCATCCACCTTTAGAAGACAACACTCTCAATCAAGAATGTATTCAGCAAGAAGGACTAATCTTAGCTTTGCTAGAAACTCATTTCTTAGCCAGACAAGAAAATATTTCAGTGCGATCGCTCTTGAACGAAAATTTTATTATGTTCCCCCGCCATTTGGGCCCCGGACTTTACGATCAAATCCTGAGTCTTTGCCAGCAAGGAAATTTCAGCCCAAAAGTGACTCAGGAAGCAATCCAAATGCAGACAATCATCGGGCTAGTGTCAGCGGGAATGGGGATTGCGATCGTACCGTCTTCTTTGCAAAATCTTCAAAGGGCTGGTGTAGTTTATCGCACTTTAGAAGAAAAAACACCATTAGTAGAAACGGCTGTAGTGTGGCGACAAGAGAATATGACACCTGTTTTACGGGAGTTTCTACAAATTGTCAGAAGTGTCTGTGGTGAATTAATCAGTGAAAAAGGCGATCACCTTCATTAGATTGCTTTGATGTAACAAAGCTGTGGTGAAGATTGGTAATTACGGTTTTTCCAGATAGAAGATTGCACAAAAATCTCAGGGTAAGCGCATATAAATTTGTATCATAAGCTACAGATAATTTTGCATAATTTTAACACATATGTAGTTTTGTTTACCACGTTGCCGCCCATTCTTACGAATATGGGTTGATTCACACTTTGGACATTTCATAGTGATCGCCCTAATTCATATTTCTATTCTGCAACGCCAAAATTCAACTTGCAGGGAACTGTGCTAGGAGGTCTTTGCCGTCAATAATGGTACTAGTGAAGGTGAAACTACGGTTAGCTTGGTAGCGTGGGTCTGACTTAACGATAGCCATGAACTCGCGATGTCCCTGTTTTGTTCTACCTACTTGACAGCCAGCGCTCCATCTTCCTACGTCGGACTTAGGATTATCACCTCCCCAATGTTGATTAATGCCAAAATGACCTGAGTCAATGGAGTCACCTGCATCGCGCGTGCCTGACCGATTTGCATCACGATGGACAGTGACCGAACCACCAGTTTGCACAAGAGCTTCATGGGGAGAAGCCTGTCCGTGAGTTCCTACCTGCCATGCGGTGTATTGCCCGAAGGCGATAATCGCCGCACCTTTGGAGTTCAAGGGATTGTACGTATAGTACTTACCAGGGTTTGTTGTGGCTTCCCAACAGCCAATCATTTTAGACTTGCCGTCTTTAAACTCAATCACGATACGGAGGTCGTTCCAGACATTGAGGGCGTTGTTATTGAGCGTTCCGTCCGGATTCATGCCTTCGATGTAGATAATATAGCGGTTCTCAGTTGGGTGCAATATATAGCGGTTCCTGCTTGAGTGAAATACAGTATGGGAGAATGGAGTATATTAACGTCCAAGTACTTAGGGAATGAAACCTTACTCTTGTGATCTCCGCCAAAAAGTGATCAATGCATATAACAATCAAGAAGGCTCTCAACGACAATTGGCAATAAGATTTAGTGTCAGCTTGAGTTTCGTTCAAAGTTTACTGAGACGATATCGTAGCAGTGGGACAGTTGAGCCAAAGCCTCATGGTGGAGGTCAAATATCAAAGCTCAATAATGAGCATCTGGCATTTGTAGGGTTATTAGTTGAGTCAAATAATGATGCAATACTTGTCGGTTAAAGGGGAAAGGGGAAGGGGAAAAGGGAAATAAAAAACCTTTAACCCTTACCCTTTAACCTTTTCCCCAAACCAAATTCTGAGTTGAAAATGCAAAACCCGAGTAGTATTGAATAATGATTCTACTTTGGTGGAATTGTGCGTTAGCGAAGCTTACCGAAGGTATCGCTTAGAACAACAGACTCAAGTAAAGATAAGCCGTTCCTCAATGGGCAGAATCACCCAAAAGCTGAATCTGACACGCAAAAAAAAACATTACACGCGAGTGAAAAGTATACAGAACGGGTGTAAAAATTGAGGGCAGAGTATTGGACAATCATCGGAGAAGTAAACTTAGCAGACTTAGTATTTATCGATGAAGCTGGAGTAAATATTGCTATGACCAGACGCTTCGCTCGTTCGCCTCAAGGCAGTCGTGCTTATGGTCATTGTCCTGACGGCCGGGGAAAAAATGTGACGATGATTGGAGCGATGTCAACTGAAGGCATTATTGCTGCGATGACTTTTACTGGTGGTACTAATGCATCGGCGTTTGAAACCTATGTTACTCAAGTTTTAGTTCCTAGCCTTTGGCCAGGTGCAACTGTTGTTATGGATAACTTCAGTTCTCATAAAGTTACAGGTATCCGCGAAGCCATTGAATCTGTGGGAGCAAAATTGGTTTATTTGTCTCCCTACTCTCCAGATTTTTCACCAATTGAAAACTGCTGGTCAAAAGTGAAAGAATTTTTACGTTCGCAAGCGGCTCGAACCTATCAAGAGCTAGATGAGGCCATTACAAATGCCTTAGAAGCTGTGACTAAAAAGGACATTATTGGATGGTTCACCCACTGCTGTTACTATATTGCACCCAACTGAGAACCGCTATATAAGGGATAGTTTGTCGCTAGCATTGATTGTGATATTTCCTGCAATTTTTGAACTATTACCATCAGTATTTATTTCAGATTTATTATCAATAACAAAGCTTTTAGGCGTATATTTATCGCCAACGAATATGCTTCCAAAATTTCCCTTACTAGATATATTACTGGCATTTATAAGGGATATTTGGTTACTAGCATCAATGCTGATATTTCCTGCTTTTTTTAAACCATTATCATCAGTATTTATTTCTGAATTATCAATAATAACGCTCTTAGGGTTATCTATATCATTAAGACTAATCAATACTAATTTAAAAGTTTCCCGTAATATTTTATCATTAAT
Organism: Nostoc sp. FACHB-133; assembly: GCF_014698055.1. Classification (NCBI taxonomy): domain Bacteria; kingdom Bacillati; phylum Cyanobacteriota; class Cyanophyceae; order Nostocales; family Nostocaceae; genus Nostoc; species Nostoc sp. FACHB-133. Next base: position 57,230 of record NZ_JACJSH010000011.1, on the reverse strand, counting down.
ACCAATCAATAGTAATCCATTATTTCCCTGACTCAATATTTTGCTGCCGTTAAGAAGGGATATTTTGTCACTAGCATTAATCATGATACCTCCTGCCTCATCTGAACCATTACTATTTGTATTTATTTCCGATTTATCAATAATAATGTTTTGAGGCATATATATCTTATTAGGATCAACATCAATTTTTGTTTCTACATAATCCTCATTATCATCATTAGTCGATATTTTGAGATTAATACCAATCAATAGTAATCCATTATTACCCTGACTAGATATTTTGCTGCCGTTGAGAAGAGATATTTTGTCACTAGCATTAATTATGATATATCCTGCATAGCCGACAGCATTCTTGTTAGTGGTATTTAATTGAGAATCATTTAAATCAAATGAACCTTTCGTAGAATTAATGGTGATGTTATTATTATATTTTTCGATATCATTATTACTAATGGCTTCTATACTGCTATTAAAAACAGATATATCTCCTAACGCTTGAATCGTGATACTTCCAGCAGTTCCGTTGGGAGCTTAAGATTTAATATCCGCCTTTATATCAATTCCTGCTTCCTTACTATTCAGGTCAATATTACCACCATTGCCATTAACGCTATCATTTACATTAGATAACAGCGGATTCTGAATCAAGATATTCTGATTTGCTAGCAGCCTAATATTACCAGCTTTGAGATTAGGTAGTACAAATTCATTAATACTAGTATCAATTTTCCCCTTAGTTGTAATATCATCCCGCGAATCAATAGTGACATCACCATAAGTAATGATTTCTCCTGTTGTAATATTACCCAGCAATTTATTGGGATGATACTGATTAGTTATAAGTATCTGTCCACTGTTATATTCAGAGCCTGAAGTATTATCAATACTACCTTTAATGGTAATATTTGCATTTGTTGGTTCATTGGTTGTATTAGGATTTTGCCCATTGAATCCAATCGGCAGATTGGGTGTAAATCCTGGAGTTCCAATATCATTGGAATTTATCCCTGCTCTGATATCGAGTTTTGGTGTAGCGCTACCATCAATATTTATATTTTTTCCATCCGACAGCGTGATGGTTTCTTTAATAGAATTGCTTGTGCTGTCTACATCATTGATTGTAACGTCACCCGAAATATTGACACTCCCACCCGCCAGAATGTGCAAAGATGCCCCTTCGTAACTATCAAAACTCACATCTCCAGTAGCGCGAATTACTAGATCATAAGGACTAAACAGATTACCTAAATTGCCATTCAACTGTTCAATTCTAAAATTACCCCCAGCCCAGTAATGTGCATCGCCGCCAATGGTGTTTTCAGACTGCAACACCATATTGCCACCAGAGAAAAAACCACTATTGGGGTTATTTAAAGCAAAAATATCTACTTTCTGATTACCCTGCGTCAGCAAATTCCCACCCGCAGCCGCAATGAAGGGATTACTTGCACTATCTCTTACTTTTAAAGTATCCTGTGCCTGTAAGATTAAATCACCACCAGCCTGGAGTGTTCCCTGTAAATCTAGATTTCCTGCACTCAGCGTCAAATCCTTTCCTGTTACCAAATTTCCTTGATTAGTAATACTTGCCGTTTGCTTTAAACCATATTGCACACCCACAGGTACACTCATTGTTAACAGTAGCGGCGCTTGAGGATTAGTAGCACTAAATTCACTACTATCAGAAAACTGAAAACTGTTAGCTGTGGTAGCCAGGAATGAACCTTGAATATCTAGCTGGGCATTTGGCCCAAAAATAATGCCATTGGGATTGAGCAAAAATAGATTAGCTGCACCATTTACGCCCAAAGTACCCAAAATATTAGAGGCGTTACCGCCAGTAACTCGACTAAAAATATTAGCAATGCCCGTAGGGTTGGCACTGACATTTCTTACGTAAGATACTTAAATTATTGCAACTTCTACTTTGAATAAATGGTAAATTTTTTAGGCTAAATTTAAATCCCAAGCAAGCAGTAGTAGCAGTTACGGTATCTGAAACCGCAGAGTTAGGGAAGGCGCTAGAGCAATTAGGGCTAAGTAATTCTCGTCCCGTTTTAGTGATTGTAGAGGGCACTAGTCAGATTAGCGAATTTGACTTTTTGCGTATCCAAAGCCTATTTGTGAAAATCTTAGCCCCAATTGCCGAAAGCTTGGGGGCTTATGTAGTAACCCAAGTTGCTAGTTACTCTGATGGGCGATCGCTTTGGGACAATGAAACTGGCATGATGTGCGATATTTACTTACCCCAAAAAAATGGGAATTTTGGTGGTATTGTTTGGTCAAGTTCTAACTACAATCGAGATGCTGCACGAGCTATTCTCAAGTCGATTACTAATCAAAAGCTGGTACGGGCAGTCTTTTTCAACGATCAACAGCTAATTAAAGAGAGACTTTGTGTGTCTCTAAATGGTCACGACAATCATATTCATTTTGAAATTAACCCACCAGTCAGGAGCTAATTGTTGATGAGTTAGATGCCTTGGATTTTACAACTTCTGCCCTGTGTAAATGGATCGCACTTCACCATTGCGGCGGATGACAGCTTCGCCATTACTAACCTCTACCAGTGTCCAACCGCTTTGGCCAATGCTTTCACCCATATTGATGCGGCGAGTCACGCCGTCAATTTTAAACAAAGCGGCAGATTTGTTACCTAACTCTAGCAATCCTTCGAGAGTATTACTCGGGGCAACTGCGATCGCAGTTGCCGGATATACTTGTTCCTGGGTAATAGTTGGTTCTGACTCTGGCGCAAGTGCTGCACGTAATGGAACCACTGGTAATGCAGGTAGAGGCTTGGGTGTTTGCCGCACGGTAATCGGTGCAGTTCGTCCAGCTACAGGTTTAAGTTCTGCTCGTACAGCCGCCGCTAACATATTGACAGTTACAGGCTTGGCAGCTTGTCGCACCGTATTTAGGGCACTTTTCACCACATTAGGTTGAGATGCCTGCAATGCATTGGCAACTTGTGGTAGAAGTGCGGGACTACCAGGAATTGCTGGCAGCGCATAGCGCATTGGCGACGGTGCTTGATAAACGGGAACATAGATCCGCTCAACAACACTTCCAGAACGGTTAGGGGCTGGTGGTGTATTATTTGCCAGAAGTGGAAATGGTGGTAAATTCCCACTTGTTTGCCCGTTACCAAGGGCTATTTGATTAGTATTTGTCTGACTGGAGAATCCCGAACTGAAAGATTTTTGATTGCTTTTTAATTCTTGCTTGTCTATAACTGCCAGCGCTCCCAGCATATAATCAACCAAATCTGCCTCAATTTCTGTTTTTCCAGGCAATTGTGACTGCGTTTGCGGTGCTAGAAGAGCTTGCTGGGTTAAGTTGGGATTTAAAAGATATACGACTCCAGACTGCACTAGATAGAGAATACCAGCGATCGCCACGCCTAAAGTTGTTCCGACAATCAGCAGTTTGCCCAAAGTCCGGCTGCTTTTTTGACGCTTTCTAATAACTGGTTTAATGGTGGCGTTATCAAAGACAACGGTACTCAAGTGCTTGTTATTATTTTGAGTAACTGACTGTCCGTTTGGTAAGATAATCTGCGGTATCGTAACTGTTTGCAGAGGCACGTATTCTGGAGGCGAGTGGCGTTGAGCTTTGTTCTGCCTACCATGCCTAACGGTTTGAGAAGGCAGATTATCACTAACATCCAGAATGTAGTCGATATCGGCAAAGAGTTCATCCATGAGACCATCAGCATAGTTTTCTATCGACCAAGGCTCGTTGGCGATTAAGTCTTCTGATGGTTCTGGTACTATGAGACGGGTACTGGCTTCTTGTAACATAGACGTTCTGGGTTATTGCTAGGACGAGGAAACGCCGCGCCTACTGCCTGGGAGTTAGGATTACAGATGAGATATCCAATCCGCCGTCTTATTGAGACGAGTTGGTTGAGCGTTGGTATTAAAATCAACTTTAATCTGGGGATTGTTGATGATAGCAGTACTAATAGTTATGTCATCTATCATACCAATCTCCCTCCCTACTACTATACTCAGTCTTTATCAAGTTTGTGTTAAGCTAACGCTGGAAAGCCATGCTGGCTCTTGGTTTTACGCAATTCTAAATATAATAATAAAGCGTTAATATCGGCTGGGTTTACACCACCGATACGTGCAGCTTGACCAAGAGTGAGTGGTTTTACGTGAGTCAGCTTTTCCCGCGCCTCTTTGGAAAGGGTATCAATTGTTGTATAATCCAAGTCCGCAGGTAATTGGCGGTGGGCTTGACGGGCAATTTGGTCAATCTGATTTTGTTGCCTAGCAAGATAGCCATAATACTTGATATCAATTTCTGCGCCTTCTTTCTCGGCGCGGTTGAGGTTGGGGTTTCCTAGTCCGAACCTGTCGAGGTCAACGTAATGGAATCCCGGACGGCGCAGTAAGTCGTTGAGGGTAATTGAACCTTTGATTGCTTGTTGGGTATCAGATGCGATCGCTATTCCCATTTCATCATGTTCTTTGACTCGTGTAGCTTGCAATCTTTGTTTTTCTGTGATAATGTTCGCTTGTTTTTGGGTAAATAGATCCCATCTGCGATCGTCAATTAAACCAATTTCTCGTCCCAAGGTTGTCAAACGTTGGTCGGCATTGTCAGAACGCAATAATAAGCGGTACTCTGACCTACTGGTAAGCATCCGGTAAGGTTCCCGTAAATCCTTGGTACACAGGTCATCAACTAGCGTTCCAATGTAACTTTGCTCACGGGCAAATACAATCATTTCTTGAGAACTAACAAATCGAGCGGCGTTAATTCCTGCTACCAGCCCTTGGGCTGCGGCTTCTTCATAACCTGTCGTGCCGTTAATCTGCCCAGCACAAAATAGTCCAGCAACCTTTTTGGTCATCAGTGTGGGGTAACATTGAGTTGCAGGTAAATAGTCATATTCCACAGCATAAGCCGGACGCAGCATCACACATTTTTCTAAACCGGGGAGAGTCCGCAACATTTGCAACTGCAAATTTTCGGGCAACCCTGTAGAAAATCCTTGGATATAAAGTTCGGGTATATCTCGTCCTTCTGGTTCAATAAAAATTTGATGGCTTTCCTTATCAGCAAAGCGCACAATTTTATCTTCAATACTGGGACAATAACGCGGCCCTTTAGCTTCTACCCAACCGCCATAAACTGGCGACAGGTGCAAATTATCTTGAATTAGACGATGGGTTTCGGTGGTGGTGCGGGTAATGTAGCAGGGTATCTGTTCCCGTTCGACCCATGCCTCTGGGTCGAAGCTAAACCAGCGCACATTCTCATCTCCTGGCTGGATTAGCATTTTACTATAATCCACCGATCGCTTGTCTACCCGTGCTGGGGTTCCAGTTTTGAGTCTTCCGGTTTCAAATCCCAGGCGATTTAAGGTTTGTGTCAATCCCTCAGCCGCAAATTCCCCAGCGCGTCCGGCTGGCATTGATTTGTTGCCAACCCAGATTTTGCCCCCCAGGAAAGTGCCAGTTGTCAAGATGACAGCTTTACATTGGAACCCTACACCAAAATAAGTTTCTACGCCGATGACTTCATCATTAGCACCCAGCACCAAATCTGTCACCATACTTTCGCGGATTGTCAAGTTTTCTTGGTTCTCGACAATATTCTTCATCACTGCTGCATATTCGCGCTTGTCCGTCTGGGCGCGTAATGCCCAAACGGCAGGCCCCCGTGAAGAGTTGAGGATACGTTTTTGCAGGTAGGTGCGGTCTGCTACTTTACCTATTTCCCCACCGAGTGCATCTACCTCATGAGTCAACTGAGATTTGGCCGGGCCACCCACTGCTGGATTACAGGGTTGCCAAGCGATTCTATCCAAGTTGAGCGTCAATAACAGGGTACGACAACCGAGGCGTGCAGAGGCCAGAGCCGCTTCGCAACCGGAGTGACCTGCACCGACGACTATGACATCAAAAGCGTCTTGGAATTGAACGGAATTGTGCATGGTCATACTTACAGGATCGGCAAGCTTAGAGTTCTTTTCAATTTTAGCTGTTCCAGTGGTTTCATGGATGTAACTTTCTAATAAAAAAGTTATCAAATTTACTAGTACCCAATCAGAGACAAGTTTCTATTTTTAAACTTGAGTATTCAATAAAAAATATTATATTTTTTAAAATTTGTGACAACATTCCGGTTTGTTTGTCACAACTATTGTTCACATAGCTAGTAATTAGCACGAATTGTTTTCTTGCTGATATATTAAATACTTTTCTTAAATCTATGAAAATATAGTTTGGCTCTAATAAATTGTTCTAATTTATCAACAATAGATATTTAAACAAGGCTGTTGCATTTACCTTTGAATCAACTAATTAATTATTTAAAAATGAAACTCACCATCAAAAAGCATAAAGATATTACTAGATTTATTAGAAAGGCAAGTTTCATCAGTATAGTTATCGGAATGATTTTTGTTTTAGTAGCTAGTAATGAGATTACCCACCACCAATTTACTAGAACTTCCCAACCATTAAATGTATGCTCTCCAACTGTTTCATCACCTTGTATAGAGACCTCTAAAGAGATAACACCAAAACCATTTATTCCCAACCCAGAATTAAATAGTAAACAGCGTTTTTTATCTGCGATTAGCCAGAAATTACCTACAATTCCCCAGACTGGTACTTATGAATATACTTTGCTGCGAGCTTATGGTGCAGTTTTTGTAAATCAAGATTTCGGAATTAAACTGCCGCCAAAAGATATCTTTGCTAATGAACAAGAAACCCAAGAATTTCAAGCTACTTTAACAATGGGTCATGTTGATGGCACAAACGATTGTTATTTACAAAAATCGGCGGCTGACGCTCTAAATAAAGCGCGGTTTCAACAACATATACCACTAAAATCTGGTTATGGCTCTGGTGATTGTACTCGCACTTTCAACACGAATTTAAGATTTTGGCAAAAATATGCTAACAATCAAATTTTGGCAAAAGTTCAACAGGGCAAAGAAACAAAAATTCTTGGTTTAGTTGCACCTCCCGGAACTTCACAACATCTTTGGGGATTAGCCATTGATTTGCGGGTAGGTAGTAAAGAACAAAGAAAAGCTCTTAATCAAAATGGTTGGTTTCAAACTGTAGAAAATGATGTTCCACATTGGACTTATGTGGGTTTAACTGAAGATAATTTACCTTTATTTGGTTTTAACAAACAAGTTATTAGAGGCATTACTTATTGGATTACACCACTTTAATTGTTAGATAGCATGAAAACTTGGGAATACTAACCTACAAGATTTATTATTAGGAATTTAGCTATGCCCAATGAAGCTGCTAACCAGGAGCAAAACTTCCTAATTGATTTATTATTTATTAAGAGCAACTTATAAAAATCAGGAAGTATATACAATTCTGCAACATAACTTAAGTAAACTCAACGATGATTTAGCTTTAATGTTGCGAAAATGGGTAAGCGATCGCTTTGCGAAAGAACCTGCCATTGCTATTAATTTAGCTAGAGCCATGTTTACCAAAAAGTAACTATTGCACCAATATGTAAATCTTTGCAGACAGATGTACTGCAATAGGTAGATTTTTGGATAACCGAAAGTTGGAATTTCAGCTTATTAAAATACAACCAGAGAATAATTTAAATAAGAAATAGATTGTTTATAAGTAATAGCAGAGATTTAATAATTTTTTAGACAAATTTAAGGCAAAATTATGTCAGACAAAATTGCCAATAAGGCTGAAGTGCTGACAGAAATATATACTGAAAAACAGCAAGTTCTAAGTGAGTGGGGTTGCTATGGTAGCTGGGGCTATCTATTGCGCCATTAAAAACATTAATTTTGGTTTCTAGTAAATTTTTTATTATTGATACTTTATTTATACAAGACTTATCAGGAGTTAATTTTAGTGACTACATCAAACTGTATAATCGGATGAAGAAATTTAGTCCTTGGATTTTCGGTATCTTGTTAGCCAGCACCTTGGGAAGTATGGCGACAGTTTACTGGAAAACTCAAGAAACTTCCTCCCAGCCAGATTTAACTAGTCAAACTATCTTAGTGCAAACTAAAGATTGGGTAGTGCAGATTCAAGCTAATGGCGTGGTGCAAGCATTACAAAAAATCAATCTTAGCCCAGAAGATTCTGGACGCATTGCTAAATTGTATGTGAATGAAGGTGATCGCGTCCAAAAAGGACAAATTATTGCCCTTATGGATAGTGAAAGATTACAAGCACAGGTAAATCAGTATCAAGCATCACTAAATAAAGCTGTGGCTGATTTGAAACAAAAAGTTGCTGGCACTCGACAAGAAGACATTGCTGAATCTAAAGCTAGAGTTGCTTCCGCAGAAGCATTTGTAGCTGCATCTCAAACTCGATTGAATCGAGCAATCGTAGAGATGCAACGCAATCAAGTGTTGGTGCAAGAGGGTGCTATTTCCCGCAATGCCTTTGAAGAGTTTGTCACTAAAGCACAAGAAGCTAGAGCTAACTTAGAAGCAGAACTAGCACGGCTCAAAGAACAACGTGAAAGTTTGAAGAAAGCCAAAAATGGATTACGTCCCGAGGAAATTGCCCAAGCTGAAGCCGAGGTAGCACAGGCTAAAGCTCAGTTAGTTTTTTATCGAAGTCAGTTGAATAATGCTATCATCCGTGCCCCATTTGCGGGAATTATTACCCGTCGCTTTGCCCAAGAAGGGGATTTTGTTACACCTACCACATCAGCTTCTAATACTGAAGGTGCAACCTCGACCTCAATTGCTGAACTCTCTAGTGGCTTAGAAATTGAAGCCAGAATTCCTGAAGCTAGCATTGCCAAAATCAATCGCGGTCAGTTTGTAGATATTCAAACAGACACCTATCCTAATGAAACCTTCAAAGGAAAAGTAAGTCTAATTGCACCAAGAGCAGTGCAGGAAAACAATATCACTTTTTTTCGAGTTAAGGTAGTTTTATCGAATGGGCAAGACAAGTTGAAATCAGGAATGAATGTACGCCTGACATTCCACAGTCAGACTATTAAGAATGCTCTAGTAATTCCTCTGGCGGCTGTAACAACTCAGCCCAATGGTCAAACCGGGGTATATGTTATTGATAGTCAAAATGCTGCCAGTTTCCAACCAGTGAAAGTAAGTGCTACTAGTGGTGATCAAGTGCAAGTTTTGGCAGGACTTCAGAAAGGCGATCGCGTGTTAATGTCTCCCCCCAGTACAGAAAAAATTGAAGGTGTAGATAAAATTGGATTTTAGAATAGCCGAATCTTCAATTGGTACTGATATTTTTCGATCATTCAACAATATTTCCCTAGTTGTAATTATCGACTCAGAACTACGAATTACGAATTATTATGAATTTACTAGAAAGTACACAAATGGCAGTCAAAACATTGGCTGCGAATAAGCTCCGTAGCATGTTGACCATGCTTGGTATTATCATTGGCAATGCCTCTGTGATTACAATGATCGCTATTGGGCAAGGGGCGCAAAAATTTACGCAAGAAAAGTTGGAGTCTCTGGGGCCAAATCAACTATCAGTGTTCGCTGGTGGCGATAATCTAGAGGGGTTAAGCTCTGATGTGCCTTCACTGTTCTTGGCAGATGCTCAAGCGATCGCAACTATGGCTCCCGCCGTCCGAGAAGTTGCCCCGCAAATTAGCAGCAACTTGCAATTATCGCGTCAGGGACGCATCAGTAAAGTTAATGTTACAGGTACAACGCCAGGAATTCTTTATGTCCGCAATCTCCAGGTACATCAAGGCCGTTTTTTTGACCCTATCGAGCTAAATCAAAATTCTCAGGTGGTGATTTTAGGGCCAGTAGTTGCGCGGAAACTTTTTGGTAATGAAAATCCCATCGGTCAGTTACTACAGATGAATAACTTGAGTTTTCAAGTTATTGGGATTATGCAAGCTAAAGGTGCATTTATGGGGAATAACCCTGATGATATAGCTTACGTGCCAATTAGTACTATGGCAGATCAGCTAGTCGGTAGGCGATCGCCTAATGGTATTCCCATCGACTACTTAGAACTGTCAGCAAAAAATCAAGATAGCATTCGCGCAGCGGCATTTCAAACAATTAATATTCTGACACGCAGACGGGGCAGAAAAGATTTCACAGTTGCCGCCAATAAGTCAGTCCAAGACTTGATCAATCAAGTGACGATAAATTTAAGTTTAGTCTTGGCGGCGATCGCTGGTATATCTTTATTCGTTGGTGGAATTGGCATCATGAACATTATGCTAGTGTCTGTCACCGAACGTACCCAAGAAATTGGACTACGCAAAGCAATAGGCGCAACAGAAAAAGCAATTCTTACCCAATTCTTAATTGAGGCGATTATCCTGTCCGTAGCAGGCGGTTTAGTCGGAACTGGTATTGGCGTTAGTGGCGCACTTATAGTTGCTATGTTCTCCCCCTTACAACCATCAGTACCAATAGGAGCCATATTTCTCACAGCTAGCATTTCTGGTAGCATTGGTCTAATCTTTGGTGTAGCGCCAGCTAGAAAAGCAGCACGACTCGATCCTATAGCTGCATTAAGAGGTATTTAAGTCAACGAAGAGGCAAGGGGAAGGGGGTAGGGAACTTGGCGCACCACTACTTCTTCGCAGTACCGACGGCAACACAATAAAGTGCCGCATGGCGTTTCCCATCAATACCCAACATGGCGTTCAGACTCATATCATAGAATCCACCTATGCACAGACTATCCAGCCCCAATTGCACAGCCATTAGACATATATTTTCAGCTTGATGACCAGTTTCCAAAAGTGCAAAACGGTAGCCACGCGCACCGTATTTGCACATTGAGCGCATAAAAACAGATGTGAACAGAAACAGAGCATTGGCATTTACAATGTAATCCTGCTGCAATAAAGATTCTACAAAGTCTGTTGGCACTGCATCATTCACCCGATGTAAGCCATGACCGCGTGGTTCGTAGTGATATAGTCCATCTGCTAAACCTTCTACCGCTTGTGTCGATACAAAAATCTCAATCGGATAAAGTCCTCCCGCAGACGGTGAGTTTCGGGCTTCATAGGTATAACCATCTGTTTGACGCAGCCCATTGAGACCGCATCCTGCATCAAGCAACTGAGCTAATGTAATCATTGGCATGATCGACTTATCAAACGATCGCACAGAAGACCGTCGCTCTAACAGCTTACTCAGCAGGTTATCGTGTGGTGCTTTTGGAAGTTCTAGAAAAGGAGCCTCCGGCATATACCGCAGTTCAGTAGCTGGAACACGTTTGACAGAACTTTTAGGTACTGGGGAGTTCAAATGATACAACAGAGCTAACTCCAGTGGCTCATTGGCTGTGTACATTACGCTAATTTCCTCGTTTTAAGCCAATTTAAAAAATGGGAGTTGCTGATCATGGGATGATTTAGCCAAATTTGGAAGGATTTATCAATGCTTTTACCTGCCAATTCATCCCGCATTTATGCAACGCCAAAAAATGATTGCGACAAGAAAGTAATTCCTAATCCAAAATCTAAAATCGTATTAAGCCATAGGATGTGGACACGGATTTAGATCATCTGCGGTACGTCGCTCACCGTAACCTAACCTTTCTGGTACCTTGAACAACCGCCGAGTTCCCAATGGCTCTAGTCCATAGCCAAAATATATTGGGACTAGTTCACTGGCTAAAGTCCGCACTACTCGAAAACCGAGCGACTCAATATCAGGGGTTGTAATTTCCACTAAATAAGGTTCAACACCCACTGAATGCAACCTGGCAATGACCGATTGCAATTTTTCTACCTCTACTGAAGATGCATAAGTTGGTAAATCTTCAACCGTTAGGTATTGGTCATGCTCCAACAAAAATGCCAACTCGCGTAGCCGAGCCGTTTTGTAGAAAAAAGCGCTGTGATCGTCTAAATTCTGCACATCTTCATATTTATTGAGATTAATCCCAGTGCCGCTAGCCATGCGTTCTATATCACCAAAACGGGCTTGGCAAACTTCAAAAATTGCCTTACGAAGCGCAGTTGATCCATCGAGATGGCATCCTAGACCAGTTGCAACAGCTGGACTTTTACCTGAACGGTCAATTAACATTGCCATCACAACTGGGATTTGAATATCAGTAATCAAATAGAACGTAACTAGCTCAATGCCAAATCGGGCGTAGTGGCTTAAAATTTCCGTCTCAATTCCTGGACGGTGAGCGAAATAAATGCGTGGGGCCGGTAGGCGGTTTAACCATGTAATTATAAAAGCATCGCGCTCAATCAACTCGCACAAGCCACTGTAAGCAGCAAACTCAAGAGTTGGGCCACTAGCCATACCATTAGAAGTGACCGGTAAAATATAATCTCCTGGTAGATTGCTATCCCAGTCGAAATAAACCATAAATGCTGGAACTAAAACCTGTAGGTTGCTTGCTAGAGAAAGAGCAGGTATCCACGAAGTCTGCGTTGCCGGATCGAAAGGTGAATATGGAAAATTGGGGTCAGAGTATTGTTTGTCAGAAAAAGAGAAAAAAGTTGGAGGATGGACGGCGCAATGACTTAATTCTGCGTAGCTACTGACAATCAGTTGCCGATAATCTATAATACCACCACAGTAGCGCTCTACTGCTTCGCCAACTGCACCAAAAATTGCTTGTTCATCAGTCATGCCCCTACCTACGCCGTAGCGTAAATCATCCTGCTGTTTGCGAAGCTGGAAATTTGCTAATTCGGCTTGCCACAAAACTGGTAGATCAAACTCTGTATAAGGCTTGGTAAATCTATCAATGGCTCGGATGATTCCCGTATGCGGGCTAACTAAATCGCGCCAGCGTGGACTAGCGATCGCTGCATTCACTTTGTTTTCTCCTGTCCTGAGCAATGTGGACAACCAGGTTTCTTCAGCACAACGTTGTGAGTCAGCTTTGTGCTGAGCAAGTCTAGATGCAGTAATTTACCGTCAGTGGCGATTGGCAAACCGAGCAACATCTTCACTGTTTCAAGAGCCAGATAACTACCAACCAACATCTGCGCGATCGGTAAGTTTTCTCGCAAACGCGGTTGAGAACGCCGTTCTCGGTCGAGAAACTGCTCAATAGCGAATTCCGCCTCTGGAAGCTTGGCACAGGCAATAGACCGCATCCGATAGCAAAGATAGCAAGGGCCATCCTGAGAAAAGACTAGTGGCCCAAAAGTTCCTTCAACACCAACTGCGCCACCTGGTAGCAATGGGCGCTGCATCTTCAGGCATAGTCTGTTCAGGCGATAAGCGAGATTGACAGATACGGCATCGGTGGCGACAATCACCAGATCAACGTCCTCAAGCAAAGCATTTACTGTTTCGTCGTTAGTTAAAGGATCTGTCACAGTTTCAGTTTGGGTTACTTTTGCGATCGCCTCGATTTGTCGAGCTGCTTCCACACCTCGAAAAGCACCTATTTGATTAAAGACTGAGCCTGACATCATCGGGAAATCAGACGGAAATGTGCAGACATCATCACATAGGCGGAGAAAACCGATACCAGCACTAGCCAAATTAATTGCAGCTATCAACCCTGAACCTCCGAGTCCAAAAACAGCAATCCTCGCGTTCGCTAAGTGCTTCTGGGCATCTTTTTGCTTAAAGCCTAGCTCATGATAGAGGCTGATTTGAGGAAGTAAATATGCATGACTATCTAAATCAACTGGATCTTCCAGCAACTCATCTACTAAGCGATTGTCAATCAAAAACTCTAAACATTGATTTAGTGAAGAATCTGTCAACTTTTCGCAAATTGCTGCCCGGATTTCTCCTATTGTTCGGGAACCATCTAATAAAGGTAAAACAATTTTTTCTACATCATGCAGTGCTTGACCCTTCACTGTCAGGGTTCGCCGCCTCGTATTGAATATCATAGTTTCTTCGCCATTGCAATCTGACCGCATAATGTGAACGACAACGTGTTCTAGTAGACGCAGGCGTTGAGCATCATTTAATTTCATAGGCTTTGTTTTATTATCCCAAGCTCCATCCAAGAAATAGAAAAATCTGAAAACTCGGTTGTATCTAAAAATATTTAGGAATTACGCACAGCTAATCAAAAATGAACCACAGAGGACGCAGAGGTCACAGAGGAATGAGAGTTTGAGAGGATTTTTGCGTAAGTCCTGATATTGAGAAAATGAAAAAACCCTGCTTTTGCAACTATAAAAGTGATGAATGTAAAAAAACTGAATGTAAAAAAACAGCTTAAAAGACAGGGTTACTCTAACTTTTAAAGCCAGATATTGTGGCTCTAAACTTAAAAAACTTGGTTTCTAAAATTACGGAATTGCTGTTCTATTTCCAGGTTATTTAGTATCCAAAACCGACCTCATCGGTGTCGTCTAGCACACCTGATATTGTTCCACCTTCAGCAACTCGACATCCACATCCCCGACATCCACATCCCCGACATCCGCATCCTCGACATCCGCATCCCCTACATCCGCATCCCCTACATCCGACACATCCCTTACATCCGACACATCCGACACATCCGACACATCCGACACATCCACCGCAATTAGCAAACCATCTTTGACTAGTCTCAGATTCAAACATTCCTGGCATTGCTAACTTTTCTAAAGCTGCAATTTCCTCATCGGACAACAGCAGTTGTTCGAGTTTGTCTGCTTTGTCTTGTAAACGCATATCTATTGTTTGTTGGGTCAGTGTTTTTTCTGCAAGCATGGTTACTTACTCCTTTCAAATTAAATTCATTAGCCTGTTTTTAAATCTGCATTCGAGTCAGTCAAAAGCTGTAATGAGCTTCATGTATCAATCAGCTTTCACGGAAGAAATGATGTTGGAGCTAGCGAATGTAAAGTATGCTCAAAAAATGAGATGGCGGTTAATGTCTAATCATCATTCACATCCGCTTATAGTTAAACAAAAACACTCAGTCTTTTCTTCAGAATCTTAACTAATCCACAAAAGATCAAAATCACTTCTTGGCAAGTTAAGGAAAATATTAACTAGGACAATACAGTTTGATTAAAATTTTAATCATTTAAAGATCCTTCCAACCCTGAATAAAAAAGACTTATAATTTATGTACCTCCTTTTTTAGGAGTTCGCTACAGGGATGGATATCTCGACGTAATTGTATTGTCTCATGGAATTTATCTTCCCTAAAACCTCGTCTTTGAGAATGCTTTTGCTACTGTTAGCGTCACATTCTCTTTTTTTGATCATCTAACTCTTATAACATTATCTTTTTCTAGAGTTTTTTATTCATACCTAAGTTATATTGTTTTTAGTCTTGATAGTAATATTTTTATTTCTTAAGTAGGATTATCTTTATTTTGGATAGCGCCTAATATTACTTTCTGCATTGGTTACTGATGCAGAAAAGCTAGAGAGACTTTAAAATAAAAAGCATACTGACAGTAAAAACCCATTTTGTAATAGCGCTGATAGCGAATTTTAAGTTAGGGGAATATATAAGATAGGTTTTAAATACTGGCATAAAGCTTATTTACTTTACACTCGAATAAAAAATCAGGTTTAACTGATGAGCGATTTAAGAGTTTGGCTTGCAGGCTACACTAAAGCTTTATTTCGTTCTTTACCTTTATTATGGACAGCAGCACCCAGAGAAATAGTCTTGTTGATTGCTGTCACGGTATTACAAGGTTTTCTTCCTGCCATAAGTGTTTGGATAACCAAGCTAGTGGTAGATACTGTAGCAACAGCCTTAATATCTGGTAGAGAATTAGGTTATGCAACTCTTGCCCCTTTGGTAGCAGGATGGGTTGGAGCTTTGCTACTAGAATCACTGCTGTATCCTTGGGTATTGGCACTGCAAGGAAATCTCAATGACAAGTTAACGGCTCACATTAGCTTATTATTAATGCGGAAAGCTGATACTTTTTCAGATTTGAGCCGTTTTGAAGATTCTCTGTTCTATGATGAGCTACAACTGTTGCAACAACAAGTTGGCTATAAACCACTGAATTTACTGGAAAATTTGGTTGAATCAGGTCGATCTTTAGTGACCTTAATAGTGATAGTTGGGTTACTAGTTCCTCTAGCTTTTTGGATACCACTGGTGATAGTGATCGCAACTATACCTCAGATAGTGGTTTCTTCTCAGTATGGCAAAGCTATTTGGCTAAATTTATTTGAGAACAGTCCCCAAGCTCGAAGAATGGAATATTACACTTCGGTGATGCTTACTGATACCTATGCCAAAGAAATCAGGTTATTTAAGCTAGGTTCCTTTTTTATCGAGCGTTATCTGCAAGCATTTCAGTCTTTACATCAATCTATGCGCTATCTGAGGGACAAGCAAGCATTTTGGTCGTCTAGTCTAGCTATCCTCAGCACTTTGGGAAATGGTTTTTCTTTCTACTGGGTGGTACAGAAAGCTTTTAAAGGAGAATTCAGTCCAGGCAGTGTACTTTTATTTGTACAGTCATTGACTTACTTCCAGAATAACCTTGAAAGATTGGTGGCTAATTGGCTGGATCTGTTTGAAAATATTCTCTACATGCAACAGTTTTTCAATTTTCTTGACAGTCCAATCCCCATGCTACTGAGCGTACCTGGAGAAAAAGTACCTACTCCGATTCGTTCAGGTATTACTTTTGAAAAAGTTGATTTTTACTATCCAGATGGTAGATTAGCACTCCAAGATATTTCTTTTACCCTTTTCCCTGGACAAACAGTAGCCATAGTAGGAGAAAATGGTGCAGGGAAAACTACTTTAGTCAAGCTGTTAACCAGGCTATACGATCCAACGCAAGGATGTATTCTAGTCGATGGTATAGACCTCAGAAATTTAAATTTAGAGCAATGGCGGCAGCAAATTGCTGGAGTTTTTCAAGACTTTGGTCACTATGCGCTGACGCTGGGGGAAAATATTGCTTTAGGAAACCTAGCTGCTCTAGAGCATCCAGATATTCTCAAATACGCGATTGAAAAAGCCGATATTGTCAAACTAGTCGATCATTTTCCTACAAAGGAGGCTACACCACTGGGCAAGCAGTTTGGCGGTACAGAACTTTCTGGAGGCCAATGGCAAAAGTTAGCTCTAGCTCGTGCTTTTATCCGCCAAGAAGCCCAGGTTTTGCTATTGGATGAGCCTACTGCTGCACTCGACCCCCGCAGTGAGTGTGATCTTTACCTTCGCTTTATTGAGCTAGCTGAGGGCAAAACTACGATCTTGATTACCCATCGACTGGCTTCAGTGCGTATAGCTGACCGAATCTTAGTTCTCAAATCTGGTCATTTAATTGAGGATGGTACTCATCAAGAACTTTTACAGCGTGGAGGCGAATATACCGCACTATGGAATATGCAGGCAAAACAGTATGGCATTTCTCATTAACACTCGTAATTCTTCAGATATCTAAATTTAGGGTTGCCAGTGAGGAGACAGTATATGCAATTCTGTTTTTTGATTGCAAGAACGAATGATGCTGTTAAATATAATGCGATCGCTAGCCCAAAAATTCTGTTGATTAGCCCGATTTTTAGCATATTTTTAAGTACTATTGCTGATTGACAAAATCTCTATAAGCTTAACCTCTCACGATGGGCGCTACTACGCTATTTCGGCTACGGCAAAGGGATCACTTTTTATAGCTGGACGAGTGACCAATTCTCCCAGTACGGATCAAAAGCGGTTCTAACGACTGTCAGAGAAGCAACCTATGTCCTTTTCCAGGGGACGAAGAGTTGAAACACATCTGGTCTAGACCCCTTGTTCAAGAGTTCTAGATCGTAGATGCAAAGCAGTTTCTTGTCAGACATCGCAACCTAAATAAATGTCAGAACTTACGCAAAAATAGCCAAAACATTGATTTTCAGGTAGGACAATTAATGAATTGCGCCTACCGCGTGTAGTTTTGCGTAAGTCCTAGATGTAATCCAATTGCTGCTCTGGTCTTAGCAAATATTAATTAGAAAATGGATTTAGTATTACTTCACTTCGCTGGGTTCAAACTTTGTCACCTTACCTTTCTTAATCGCTACAATCACATCGTAGTGTGAACAGTAAGCGAATGTGACATTATTAGCTTTGTTGTAAAGGTTAACTACATGACCTGCACCACCTACCTGGATACCGATTGGCTCCAAGTCAGCAAAAAAGAAACGACGTAGTTGATCACCACTACCAATCTGACCCTTACTTTTAGTAAGCAAATCTAGTTTCTGTGTTACAGACAATTCTTCGGCTGCCGATGCCTGCACTAATGACGGATTGATCGCTTTTAATGGTACGTCCCAAACTGTGAAAAAACCAACCAAAGCAAAACTTGTAAGTAAGGGTGCGAGTTTCATTTGTGACTCTCTTTTCTGTTTTATCCTGAACATCCCAAGCATCTCAGGTGGGAGTGAGAACTTATTGAAACTAAGCCACTATTTTCATGAATTTATCCTTTGAGAAAATTTAGTTGATTCTCAGCACTTTCTCAGGCAATGATGGTAACTCAAAGTCACAGCATAATTTAAGTATTTTCTCAACAAAACCTCATTCTGAACTGCGTGACGGCAACTTATAATGAGCAATGCTTTTATTGCAGTCGTGTTATTGTGACTAGGCCCAAAAGACCACATCGCTTAATTCATAGAGTTTCAGGACAAACATATCTCTGGCTAGCAATGCTAATTTTTGCAGCATCTGGCGCAGTTACCCGAAGGCTAACAGAAATCGGTGCTGAACATTTTATTGGGGAGCGTAATCCGATTTCTTTATGTAATGTTTTATTTGTGGGAAACCTTTGCGCCTTGATACTTTTGCTCCTCATCTATGGGCGACAGTGGAACAAAGCCACTTTGAAGCAACTCTCAAGGACGGATTGGGTCAGTTTAACAGCAGTCGCTATTTTATCGGGAGCGTTAGCCCCTGGCTTAATTTTCCAGGCACTTTCAGTCACAGGGGTAAATAATGTCATCTTGGTAGGACGTTTGGAACCGCCTCTAACTCTGGCTTTGTCAGTCTGGTTATTGAGGGAACGGGTAAATATTTGGGAATTTATCGGAGCGATCGCAGCGTTTGTCGGTGTTATCCTAACTATCATCCTTCAACCTCCAACAGAAGCCATGATGAATATGGGAGGTTTCAATTTAGGCATAGGGGAACTTTTAGCAGCAGTAGGATCTATAGCTGGAAGCGCTTCTACAATTATTGGTAAGAAATATCTTTCACAGATCCCTTTGGGAATCTATAGCATCTTTCGGACTGCACTAGGAACCATAATTTTTTTCTTCATTGCTTTAGTCCTCTATGGCAAAGATCATTTTGCTGATGTCCTCTCACCGTTCTTATGGCAATGGATGTTTCTCTACGGTGGGTTAATTGTGGTGCTAGGCCAGTCTTTTTTGATTAAAGGCTTGAAAACTTCTACTGTATCTACGGCTTCCTTAATTGGCTCATTTGGCCCAATTGTGGGCATCTTAGCAGCCTATTTAATTTTGGGTGAAGCCCCTACCTTGCCTCAATATATTGGCGGTAGCGTGATTTTAGTAGGCATATTTCTGAGCCAAGTTGGTAATTGGCGTAAGACTTCTAGCATTGCATCTGGCAAAGTGAGTTCGATTCCGGCACAGCAACAGGTAGAAACTGATATGGGATTCAAGGGGATTTGAATGAGGCGGAAGGATTTTGGATTGAACAATCTAAAATCTAAAATTGAAGGGGTAGGGAATAGAAGGCAAGAAAGCTTATACCCTATGCCTTTGCGTTATTTTTAACTGTACAGTTATTACTGCCTTGCTGCACTAGTATGTCAAAATAAAAATACCCGATACATCAAGGTGAGCGATCGCTCCCAAAGCTAGATTAAAGGATTGACCTGAGCAATGGCAGACCAAACCAATCACAATCAAGCGGGAGAAGTAGCTCCCAGCACTGTTGACAAGCAAGCTCCCAGTGTAGCTGAAGAACACGCTCCGAGTACAGACTCACCTGAAGCCACAGACCTTCCTACTGCCAACGCGCCAGATCCAAACGCTGCTAAACCAACCGCGACACCCCCCAAGCGAGAAAAACCCGCAGCCGCTGCTAAAGCCGCAGTAGGCGAAAAACCCGCCGCAGCCGCAGAAGAAAAACCCGCAGCTAAAGCCGCCAAAAAAGAAAAAGCCCCATCTGTTGAAGACAAGCCATTTGTAGAGTTTATTGAGCAAGACTACTTGCCAGCTTTACAAAAAGCGATCGCTCAAAAAGGTGTGCAAGATTTACAGGTGTCTTTTGCCAAGCAGAAAGTGCCAATTACTGGTTTTGAATCTGCTGAAGAATGCTGGCAAATTACTGGCAGTTGGAAAGAAATCGGTTTGCGTCAGTTTAACCTTTATTTCCCCGAAGAAGATATTCAAGGGAAAAAGGGATTTTCCTGTAATGAAGGCAAAAAACCTAGCACTCTTGAGTCCTTCTTAATCGATGAGCGCAAAATTACTCTCGACTTGCTAGTATTTGGCTTAGTTCAGCGCTTGGACGGTCAAAAGTGGCTAGGTATAAATTAGTCATTGGTCATTAGTCATTAGTCATTGGTTTTTAACAAAGGACAAAGGACAAATGACAATTTAAAGTTCGTGGAAATGGTAGATAACGGCTCCAGTATTGGGGTCGTTATCTATTTTTACATAACCTGATTTGTACATCTCATTGAGAGTAGCTTCCACTTCTGCAAAGCTAGCTCCCGTGAACTTCACGCCTTGAGTGACAGTTAAAATACCACCTTTGCTTTCCGCCGCTTCAATCAGTTTAATCATCAGTTGGTTGCCTGTTGGAGGGTGGACTTGAGAGGCTACCACTGCTTGATTCAACGGCACTCCAAAGGGAGATACACCTGCTTTTAGTCTCAGCTTGTGTTCGTATTCGTCAACCATGCCAGGGATGAGAATCAAATCCACAGTCTGTCCTATATAAAACAAACCAAAAGTACACAGCCACAGCAAACCCGTGCCTATCTTGCCATTGTATAAGCGGTGCAGTCCCCCTAATCCGAAAAATCCAACTGCACACAAGATGTAAGAGACAAGAAGTCGGTCTTTATGCTGATTGTTTTCAAGATTCATCTTGTTTTCAACCCTTTGGATTTGCTCTTGTTGTCTAAAATGGGTTTTCTATGTTGTAGTAGCAACTACAGAAAATTACCGATATTATGGCGATTTAAAATACAAAAAATGCGTGCTACTCCACTTGATTAAAACCCTGCTAATCACCGAACTACGTTTATTTGACTACTAATTTGCGATTTTTGATTCCGTAAATATTGAATGATTGTTGCAACTCTTAATCTTTTACTTATAAATTTCTCACCCGCACCTTGGTAGACTAAACTTTATACAATTGGATTATTGTGGGCTGTTACGCCTTGCCAGAGCTTTAACCTTGGCTTTCTGGTCTAATTAAGATAATAAAGACGAAAGAGCAATCAAGACATGGTAGATTCCCTTAAAAAACCAGGCTTTGAAGAAATCCGGCCAGGGATTAAAGTCCCGGCAAAAGAAACCCTGTTAACACCTCGGTTTTATACTACCGATTTTGATGAAATGGCGCGGATGGATATCTCCGTCAATGAAGACGAGTTACAAGCCATTCTCGAAGAGTTCCGCACTGACTACAACCGCCATCACTTTGTTCGGGATGCCGAGTTTGACCAATCCTGGGATCATATTGACGGGGAAACTCGCAAATTGTTCGTTGAGTTTCTAGAACGTTCTTGTACAGCAGAGTTTTCCGGCTTTTTGCTGTATAAAGAACTTGGCCGTCGCTTGAAAGGAAAAAGCCCCGTCTTGGCAGAGTGTTTTAACCTGATGTCACGGGATGAAGCACGTCACGCTGGCTTTTTGAACAAAGCTTTGTCGGACTTTAATCTGTCCCTAGATTTAGGGTTTTTGACTAAGAGTCGCAGTTATACCTTCTTTAAACCGAAATTCATCTTTTACGCTACTTATCTTTCTGAAAAGATCGGTTATTGGCGCTATATCACCATTTATCGCCATTTAGAAGCACATCCCGAAGACCGGGTTTATCCAATCTTCCGGTTCTTTGAAAACTGGTGTCAAGATGAAAACCGCCACGGCGATTTCTTTGATGCCATCATGAAATCCCAGCCACAAATATTGAATGATTGGAAAGCACGGCTGTGGAGTCGGTTCTTCCTGTTGTCGGTATTTGCGACAATGTATCTCAATGACATCCAACGCAAGGACTTTTATGCCACCTTGGGATTGGATGCAAGAGAATACGACATTCATGTAATTCAGAAGACTAACGAAAACGCCGGTCGCGTGTTCCCGCTAATGCTGGATGTAGAGAATCCTGAGTTTTATCAGCGATTGGATACTTGTATCAGCAATAACGAGAAGCTGGGTGCGATCGCTAATTCCAACACTCCCAAATTCCTGCAATTCTTCCAAAAACTGCCACTTTACATCTCCAATGGCTGGCAGTTATTACGGCTGTACCTGATGAAACCGATTGATACTGTTTCTGCTCAAGGGGCAGTTCGTTAATTTATCACAGGTTTGCGAAAGCTTTAGTGGTTCTGCTGATTGCAGAGCCACTTTTTTTTAGAGGTTAGCCGATTAGTACTGCGATCGCTAATTTGCTAGCAGGCAAAAATCGGATTTGATGAAAAAATTAATTTAATAACTTTGTCTTTTTAGTATGCTGTTATTCCCAATCTGCCTTTGTCTACAAATATTCAAAGTTCTTTCAATATTGCGGTAGTTTCGCTTTTTGAATGACTTTCAGGCATGACGGAACAAAAATTATTTTTATAGTATAAACCTATCAAACTTAAAAATTATGTACAACTGTAGTTACTATGTATATGCATAAATACTAGTTATATCAAAGACTATAGTAATTCTAAACGTAATAGCTGATGAACTTAGATGAAAATAAAAAGTTACATTAAATTATTTACGACAAAGTTGTATTAAAGTATATTGGATGTCTACCTTGACTATAAAATATACAACAAAAATATGACTTGGGTTGAACCAAAATCTAGCAAGAAAGCAGTAAGCAGAGCAGGCGATAAATTAATAAATTCGGATTCATCTGAAGAAGAAAATCTAGAAGCATTAGATATTGTCAGCAACTGGAGGTCATCATATACGTTTACTTTACATATTATTGCAAGTTTATTAAGGTCTAAGGTCAAAAATGTTGAGAAAAATGCAATAATTACCCAAAGATTAAAGCGTATTCCATCAATACTAGGAAAACTCAAACGCCTTCCTAATATGAGATTACACACAATGCAGGATATTGGAGGATGTAGAGTAGTTTTATCAGATGTAAAAAAAGTACATACTTTAAGAGACTTACTATTAAATAGCAAAACAAAAAATGAATTGATAAAACAAAATGATTATATCGAAAATCCTAAACCTTCAGGATATAGAGGGATACATTTAATTTATAAATACAAAGGTAAAAAAGATAATATATATAATGGGTATACAATTGAAATACAAGTAAGAACAAAGATACAGCACTCATGGGCTACAGCAGTAGAAGTTGCAGGAACATTCTTAAAACAATCTTTAAAATCAGGAGAAGGTTCTGAAAAATGGTTACATTTTTTTGAGTTAGTAAGCTTACTTTTGGCATTTCTAGAAAATTGTTTACCAGAAAATATAACCAACGAAAGGTTAAAGAAAATTAAGGAAGAAGTAAATATATTAGTAGCAGAATTAGAAGTATTTAAAAAGCTCCAAGCATTTTCAGTTTCAACTCATCTAATAACGGATAATGGAAAGAGTGATGTTTGTGGTTATTTTCTGATTTTACTTAATATTGATAAACAAGATGTTCAGATATGGTCTTACAAAGAAAAGTACCGTTTTCAAGCAACCGAAGACTATAATAGTTTTGAGAAAAAATACAAAGACACAAAAGAGGTAGATATTGTATTAGTTAACGCCAAATCAATAAAGACATTAAAAAAAGCATATCCAAATTATTTTGCTGATTCTAAAGAGTTTTTAGACAAACTTAAGGAGGTTCTAGCAAAAGAAATATAGCAGCATTTATCAGGGGTAGTTTTATCTTACCAATTAACCACTTCCCACTCCTAAATTACTAAAGTTAATTCCATCTTGTTTGCTCTTAGTAGATTAGTAAGTATTGATACAACATTCATTACGAAACAGGAGTGATTGTAAAGTGACGTAGTACATTTAAATTGAAAGTGTTACCGCAATTGCTTTCTTTATCACTCCTATAAAAGTATTCCCAAATAAGTACTACGCTGTAACACTCAAGACCTGTTTACAAGTGCTATTGCATCAGTAATGAATAACAATAAATCAGAATAATTTTTGATAAAGTCTTAGTCTATAGCGTTTCCTAGTCTAGTGAAGTACAGTAACAATACTGAGTAAAGCAGCCTTGGATATCTTTTAAAGACACTTTATTAAAAGCTGAAACTCATAGGCGCATCTCAGCCGAACCTTGAAAACCCTATAATTCTGTTGAGATGCGTTGAGTTTTTGAGCTAATTGAAAGCTGTTGAACGCGAATTGTCTTCTTGCAATTGCAAATTATCTTGGTCAGCAAAAGTTTTAAACTCGATCGCATCATGGCTGCAAAAGAGGCGCACTTCACTACTGTGGTCGAGCAATAATGCACGCAACTTATCTTGATTAGAAAGTCTAGCCTTGCGGTCTACCTCCATAAACCATTGGTAGGCACGCAAACCAGGTGTGCAAACTCGTTTAGGAGAGCCAATTTCTTGTCGGTAAAAGTAAGCATCGCCTGCGTGTAAAAGCCAGCTTTCGGATGTCTCAATAGCGACACCTGCATGACCACGTGTGTGACCAACGAGCGGTATCAGGAGAATTTCGGGCGGTAATCCTTCGAGATTACGTACTGCCTCAAAGCCAAACCAAGGTTCACCACCAGCCGAATAATACTTCCAATTTTTTACTTCATCCCACTGACCAGGGCGGTAACGTCGAGATGAGACAAAGCCCTGCCGTTCCCGCGCTGCTTCAATCTCACTGAGCATTACATGCACAGTTGCTTCAGGAAAATCTTCCAACCCGCCTGCATGGTCAAAATCGAGGTGAGTAAGGACTATGTGACGGACATCGCGCGGGTTTAAACCAAGCTGCTCAATAGCCGCAACCGCCGTGTATTTTTGTTCAAACTTGATGCGATTTAAATTCATGAAGAAGTGGCTGAGTCTTGATAATGGCGCTTGAATATCGCGCTGACCGAAGCCTGTATCTATAAGAACAAGTCCCTGATTTGTCTCGATAAGCAGACAGTGACAGACCAGACAGGCTGTTAGCCCACGGCTAAAACCGTCGAAGAGTGCCCCACCAATTGGGCACATACAACCGCAATTAAGATGATGAATACGCATAAATGATCCTACCGAGCATTAATCTCTTTTAAAGATGAAAAAAGATGAATAATCACCATACTTAGGAGTGAACAAATTTATGTTTTCACAGAATTTGATTGCTGAGTTAGTTTTGCTGTCTGTGTCTAAAGTTTAATGAAATCGATTTGCGGGTTGGACTTGTTTAAGTTGTAATTGTGGGAATGAGTCTGACTCGCTACGATCGCATTAGAAATTTATCGCATCTGAGTATGGCAAAGCAGGACGCTTCACTCACAGGAGAAGCGCTAATTAAGGAAGTCTGCCGGCGGATTCGGGTAGCCCGCAGCTATTGGGATGCTCACAATAACGCTGCTTGTCGGGGTGAACGCGATCGCGCATTAGCCCTTTACAATACATTGAGTAAGGAACAAAAAGATCAGATTCCGCAAGTGTTGCGGGTATGGCTGCGCTATCGTAGTGAGAAGTATTTTGGCGCACACCGAACACCGCCTAAATCAGCACGAAAATCAAAATAGTCTTTACTGGGTTTTTAGATAGGGGCAATATGCGGGTACTCTGTTGGAGAACTCGTAAAGTATTGCCCGTACAGCGTGTGGTTTTGCGTAAGTTCTATAAATAAATCATTGATGGTTGGAACGAAGGGAAATAAAAATAAAAACAATGGAAAAACAGCAACTTATAAAATTGCTAATTGGTGATTTGACTTTGCAAAGACTGCTTAAATCTTTTATTTTTATTTATATATTTTTTGCTGGATATGTATATTTCAGGGCAGATAGTATGATTTTTCTGTCTCGTCCTTCTAGTTATCAGGATAATCCAGAAATTATTAAATTAAAAAGTGGAGAAAATACAAATATCTCAGCTAGATATTTATTAAACAATCAAGCTAATTACACTATTCTTTATGCTCATGGTAATTCTGAAGATTTAGGAGATATTAAACAGATCCTAGAAAAATTACACGCATGGGGTTTTAGTGTCTTTGCTTATGATTATCGTGGTTATGGTACGAGTCAAGGAAAAGCGACAGAAAGCCACGCATACGAAGATATTAATAGCGCTTACAATTATTTGACCGAAAATCTAAAAATACCACCTAAAAGAATTATAGTTTTGGGGCGTTCGGTTGGTGGCGGTTCTGCGGTAAACTTAGCAATGCGAAAACCGATAGCTGGTTTAATTCTTGAAAGTTCGTTTATTTCTGCTTTTCAAGTAATAGTACCTTTTAGGATTTTACCTTTTGACAAATTTCCCAATCTGGAGAATATCAAAAAAGTAAAATGTCCGATACTAGTGATTCATGGTGAAGCGGATGATATAATTCCTTTTGCTCATGGAGAAAAATTGTTTAATGCTGCAATATCGCCAAAGCTTTATTTGTGGATTAAAGAAGCAAATCATAATGATTTATTCTGGGTAGCTGAAAACAAATATCAGAAAGCTTTGCAACAATTTACTAATCTTGTAAAGGAAAATCAGTAAATTATCTCCTCATTCTATTCTCCTTTAACCCTCCTTAATCACTTCGTCATCATAAAATTTAAACCCCTTAGTAATTATTGTTTATTTACTTAAATAATCGATTACAACTTTAGTTTACATAAAAAAAGTCCGCTTTCGCGGACTGTGGACATTGGATAAGGTTAAGTTGTCACCAAGAGTGTCTACAAGATGTTAGACTCAATATTCATTCTTTCCTAGTACACTTTAAAATTCAAGTTCTTCAGAGCAAACTTTAGGACATAACTCATTGATTTAAGTCTTTAAAAAAAGTTATCTGAAAATATATTCTACGGGATTTTAATTATAGAGCCATACAGTTCAGATAAGACCAAAACACTTGTAGAGACGGCCATTTATCGCGTCTTAAAACCCACGGTTTTGTACAAGTGGTGCTTAACTGAAGCGCTGTATGTATCTAGTTTATATAAAAGCTATTCTTGATAATATACTTATTAAAAGTATACATTATAATCTAAAAATAGTAATTTGTATTACTAGTTAATCAGACATAATTAAGATATTTATGTCTGGATTTATATAAAAATCAAGTATTTTTATTTTCAGACTTAAACCAGGTTTTTACAAATTTAAATTAAGTAACGTTGAAATTTCACTTAGTTTGAAAGATATTTTGTACCATTTTCTTGCCTACATTCGCCGCCGCTTTATCTAACTCTGCAATCTCGCTGACGTTTAATTGCCAACCTAACGCACCAATATTCTCTCTTGCCTGTTCTACACTTTTTGCTCCAGGGATGGGAATGGTTTCTTTACAGATGCACCAATTAATTGCTACCTGTGACATGGTTTTGTTTCTGAATTGTGCCACCTCTCGCAAACATCCCAAAAGCGATCGCATTCCTGGTAATATCTGCCTAAACAGTAGACCTCGAATACCTTTAGGCAAAGGGCCTTGCTCAGAGTATTTTCCTGTCAGTAGTCCCAAACCTAGAGGGCTGTAGGCAATCAATTTAATTCCCAACTCATCACAAAGGTCTTTAAGCCCTAATTGGGTGACAGGATATGTAGATAACAAAGAGTATTGAACTTGCAGAGTAGTAATAGGAACACCTCGTTCAGCAAGCTTTTTCTGCACTTGCTTAAGCCGTTTAGGCCCATAATTGGACAGTCCTACCCCCTTAACCAGTCCTTGCTCATATAAATCGGCAAGACCATCTAACAGCCCTACCTCTTGCCAAGGGGCGTAATTTGCTGTTGACCAGTGCATCTGTACCAAATCTACGTTTTTTCCTAGGCGTTTGGCAGATGACTTGCAAGCCTTTACCATTGATTGACGTGTCCATCTCCACGGGTAAGCAGCCAGCTTAGTCGCAATACAAATATTTTCTTTGTTTGAACCTATATATTCTCGGTTGAATCGTCCCAGCAGTAACTCACTTCGACCATTCAATTTCCCAGTTCCGTAAGAATCACCCGTATCAAATAAAGTCACACCGTTGTTTACGCAAAGGTTAAACACCGCTTGCAACTGGTCATCCATACTTTCGTCATATCCCCAAAGCAGTTGGTTGCCCCAGGCCCAAGTCCCACAGCCCATGTTTGGGAGGGAGAGTTTTTGGAGAGTCTGCATGTTTGCTCTCTGTAGATTGCCTTATTAATTATCAGGCATTAACGCACGAGTAGCATGATTAGCTGATAAATGAGGAGAATCTTCTAGCAGTCGTGCAACCTTGTCTATTTTTTTTAAGTTGACAAATATTTTGGACATTCACCAAAGTAGATTCGCTACTTTTGTATTAGATAATATATATTTTTAGTTACTTTTAACTAGCAACTTAATCACTAAATATTAAGATATTGTCGAATTTGCAAGAAGCCTAGCTTTCTGAGTCCAAGCGTTATTAAAAAACCCAACCTCTGGCACTTCTAATTCAAATGAATGAGGTGGTGATTGTAGCAATAAGGACGAACCTTTATCATGAGCCTCCACTAAATTAACTATCCAGGGAAGAAAGTCTAAGATTTCTTTTGGTAGCACAGTTAATTCAAAGTCCCACATCAAATTAAGACCTCGGCAGACTTGTCCTTTTCTGAACGTCGCCACTCTCCCAGCACTCTTGTTTATAGCCAGTCGAAGAATGAACGGACGGAATGGGACAAATTCATCAGGTGCGGTATAAGCGTATACATTTACATAGTTCAGTCTTTCCCTACGATCCATCCAAGATGCGATCGGGGAATTACTACTATAAGATGTACCAGTTACGATTACCGGCATATTCATAGAAGCAGCGAAGTTAGAGTAGAACTTATGCCTTAGTTCGCTAACAATATGTTTAGCTTCTGGGTTCATGGCTGCTACACCTATTACAAAAACGATACCTACGGAAAGCCAGGCTAATAAAAATCAACAGAAGCACAAAAAAAGGCAGACGGCCTTGTCTGCCCTCAAGACTTTAGAGCTAAATTCTTAGCTTTAGACCTTAATAACGGCGAGAGGAACCACCATCACCACCCCTTCTACCGCCAGAAGAACCTCCATCAGTCTTGGGTTTAGCTTTATTCACTTTTAAGCTTCTACCCATCCAATCAGCATTATCAAGGGCTTCAATTGCTGCTGTTTCTTGTGCGTCTGATTCCATTTCTACAAAGCCGAAACCTCTCATGCGACCTGTTTCTCGGTCGATAGGTAATTGAACATTTTTTACCGTTCCGTATTCTGCAAAAACGTGGCGGAGGTCATCTTCTTTAACCTCATAAGATAGATTACCAACGTAAATTGACATACAATATCTCCAGAATCAGAGGGTGCAGAGATTTAGATGCGGAGAGGTCTGTAATACAAGTATCTATAAAAACAAACTACACAGCCGAATTTAATCTTCTATCGATACTTTATCATAAATTGAAAACTTATGTTCATAAGCAACATTATACTTATTTGTTGAGCTAAATATCTGGACGGTTGGCGAAACTCTTTTAAAATGAACCTACCAGCGATCGCACTAAATTTGAAGCCATTAAAAAAACTCAATTACTGATACTCATTTCTATTCCCAAAGGATTAGTAATATTGAAATTTTATTCACTCAAAATTACAAAAGATGGAATTAAATAAAACCAGTGCGATCGCTTGTAACGTAAAATTAGTTTTCATCCGGCATTTGCTAACACCTTGACACCCATGTATTGCGACTACCTTATCCAAATCCTGACTGCCCGTGTATATGATGTTGCCCAAGAAACACCACTGGAGTATGCACCAAATTTGTCTGCGCGGTTGAATAATCAACTCCTGTTGAAACGTGAGGATATGCAGTCAGTATTTTCCTTTAAACTGCGGGGTGCTTATAACAAAATGGTGCAACTAGCACCAGATATCTTGGCACAGGGTGTAATTGCAGCGTCTGCGGGCAACCATGCTCAAGGAGTCGCCCTTGCAGCCAATCGTTTGGGAACCAAAGCAATTATCGTCATGCCAATAACTACACCTCAAGTCAAGGTGGACGCAGTGAGAATGAGGGGCGGAGCAGTCGTGTTACATGGAAACACCTACGACGATGCTTATAGCTATGCCCGTGAATTAGAAGTGGAAAAAGGTTTGACCTTTATTCATCCCTTTGACGACCCTCATGTAATTGCTGGGCAGGGAACCATCGGGATGGAAATTTTACGACAATATCAGCAGCCCATCCATGCAATTTTTGTCGCAATTGGAGGTGGCGGATTGATTTCTGGGATTGGGGCTTATGTAAAACGATTGCGTCCTGAAATCAAGATTATTGGTGTTGAACCAGTAGATGCTGATGCGATGTCTCAATCGCTAAAAGCCGGACATCGGGTGCGTTTGTCTCAAGTGGGGTTATTTGCTGATGGCGTGGCGGTGCGAGAAGTAGGTGAAGAAACCTTCCGTTTATGTCAGCAGTATGTAGATGAAATCATTTTGGTGGATACTGATGATACTTGTGCTGCGATTAAAGACGTGTTTGAGGATACGCGATCAATTTTAGAGCCAGCCGGTGCATTAGCGATCGCAGCTGCCAAAGCCTACGCAGAACGAGAACAAATTGAGGGACAAACCTTAATTGCCGTAGCCTGTGGTGCAAACATGAATTTTGATCGTCTCCGGTTTGTGGCAGAACGGGCCCAGTTAGGCGAACGTCGGGAAGCAATCTTTGCAGTCACAATTCCTGAAGAACGGGGAAGTATTCGCCAGTTTTGTGAATGTATTGGCAACCGTAATCTTACGGAGTTTAATTATCGCATTGCTGATGAAAAAACAGCCCATATTTTTGTAGGTGTGCAAATTCAAAACCGTGCTGATGCTGCAAAGATGGTAGAAACCTTTGAAGCTCAAGGATTTGAAACTCTTGATTTAACAGACGACGAACTAACTAAATTACATCTGCGGCACATGGTGGGTGGGCACTCTCCCCTTGCTCATAATGAATTACTTTACCGTTTTGAGTTTCCCGAACGTCCCGGCGCATTGATGAAATTTGTAACTTCCATGAGTCCCGACTGGAATATTAGCCTTTTTCACTACCGCAACAACGGCGCAGACTACGGACGAATTGTCGTTGGTATCCAGGTTCCTCCCCACGAGATGGAAGAGTGGCAAGCTTTTCTCGATAACCTGGGCTATCGCTATTGGGATGAAAACAAGAATCCCGCATACAAGCTGTTTTTGGGATAGGCGAGGAATGGGGAATGGGGAATGGGGAGGAAAGATGATTACTTTGAGCTTTGAACTCGGAACTTCGACTTCTGAATACAAAGCATAAAGCGCCAAGCTTAGAACTTACTATTCCCAATTCCCAATCCCCAATGCCCATT
Source organism: Nostoc sp. FACHB-133 (assembly GCF_014698055.1). Lineage (NCBI taxonomy): Bacteria > Bacillati > Cyanobacteriota > Cyanophyceae > Nostocales > Nostocaceae > Nostoc > Nostoc sp. FACHB-133. The sequence continues at coordinate 25,661 of NZ_JACJSH010000011.1, read as the reverse complement.
TAACGAGCCTTCGATATCAAATTGGAGTCCCAAGTATAGAAGCCGATTTCGTTAGGAACCCTAGAGAATCTACCTGTCCGATAGCCTCTAGATAATTCATTCAAAACCTTATTTTTGATCTCTCTAATTTGCTGAGAATCTAGTTCTCCATAAATCCCGGCGATGACTTCAGCAACGCTGAAAACTTTACCTGGATTTTCTTCAAATAGAGAGGTGAGAGCATCAATTAAGAATTGACCCTCAAAGGCTTTGAGCATCGGTACTGTTTTTGACGGGGGTACAAAAGGCTTCTTATTTTTGTTTCTAGAAGCACCATTGCGTTTACTTGGGGCTACCAAATTTAAATCCAGAGTATAACAACCTGGCTCATCGGGAATAGTTACCCAGTAATTCCTTTCTCTACCTTGGGTGAGGGAAGATTGAACCCTACCTTTAACTACTTTGAATAAATTGGAATCTAACTCTCCATAAAGCGATCGCACGATAAAATCGATATGACAGACAGTGCCTATCTGCTCTTGCAATAGCTGTTTAATGGCTTCCATTCGGGAGATAGCGTGATTGTACTGGGGTAGCATCGGGATTTCTGCCACCCTCGTTGAACTATCGTTGTTCTCTGAGGCTATCTTTGCATCTGGCGATGTAGTTGGAAGTTTTCTTTCTTTTGTATCAACAGCAGCAGAAAAGGAATTATCGATCTCAACCTTATCCGAGTCTGTGGGTTCTGACTGTAGAGACTCCACCAAGTTGATTTCGTCCATGTCATCAAGAGGTGATAAAAACCGCAGAGAGCCTTCTGGGGATACATTTGAGGTTTCATCAGCCGCCGTCAGTCTTGATATCTGCTTGTTGGGATCAGAAAAAGACCAGTTAGACAACAACGCTTCTACATGATCGAGTTGCGATCGCGCCTGCACAAAAAGGCGTTCATACTCTTCCGTGAGGCGAGCATAATAGTCTCGTAATTCCAACAATGGAGAGAGAAAAGTGCCCGGAGGTGGTTCTAATTGTCCATTTTGAGTCATAAGGCTTCAATCAATTTAAATCGATGTCACTTTTGTAAGACATTGGTCTGGGTTTTGCTTTCTGAGATGTTGGCTGAGATTTCTTAGGTGCTTGGGGAGGGCGACATCTCTCGCAATATAAAGGTCGAGGCCCGAACGTCTCGCGTTTTGTCAGATCGTTACACTCTTTACAGACAAACTGGAAAACACGAGTATGAATCTGTCTTTTGTGCGCCCTGACAGTGTATTCTCTAACATCAATGAATTTACTTGCCATAATCAGGATTGTGAATTGCCTTCGGATCAACGTCCTATCAATATAGCTATTCAAGCAAATCAAACTGCATCAGTGTGTGTTTATGTAGAAGTTTTATTCAAATCAGTGAATTTGACATTAAACATAAAGTACAGATGAGCAACTTGAGAGTTAGCCATTGACTATCATCTCAGCATATAGTTGATGATGAGGAAAAACTACCACCATTTCTATGATGCTTGATTGTGAATACAATTCCCACTGCCTATTACTAGCTGCTGTTGCCTAACGTGATGCACTTTCGATACAAATAGGTAGTCTTTAACTAAAGCACAATCTGTCTCAATCATGCCAGTTTTGTAAGTTGAAAAGCACATATCGGAATAATCTTGCCAAGAAAAGGTAAGCATAAGCTAGTAGTTCGCTTTCGTGACGAAAGCGGGGTAAAGGGTAAGGGGGAAGGGGGAAAGGTTTTAAATCCCTTACCCTTTACCCAGACCTCACAAGCGCATTTTTGGGTTGGCAGACTACTAGTGTGGCTGGATAAGATTACACTTCGACAAGAGTTTCTTAAAGACCTTTTAGAGGTGCTTTAATAGACTGTGAATTAAATCTTACCAGAGTATCCTTCAGTCCCTGATTTTGATTCATCTGGATGCAGAAACGATTTTCATCGACTTCATCAGGGAAATTGAGCATAGGGGAGTACAAGATTATTCGCTTCTACTTTTATTAATGGAAAAATCAAGTTATTACCAGTGTGTATAATTGCCAATTATATAAAGTAGACCACTTTTAAGCCCTCTTCCCCATAGTAGATGGGTGACGAGTAGCAAAGCAATTTATGTATAAAGAAGAACCACCTCCCGTTTTTTAGAAGGCGGTTCTCACAGCTAATCAAAATATAAGAGAAAGTCCAAGACTCCCGAATGTTGAATTGAATTAACCAAGATTGACTTTGACGGCTTTGTGTTTTTCTGATTCCGCTTTCGGCAAAGTTAACTGGAGAATACCATTTTTGTACTCAGCTTGCACTTTGTCATTTTGAATTTGGGAAGGTAATGGGATTACCCTCTGAAATTTCCCATAACGAAATTCAGACCGAGTAATACCGTTTTCTTCACTCTTGGTTTCAGTTTTACGCTCACCGGTAATCGAAATTGATTCGGGAGTTGCTTCTACATTGATATCTTTTGCTTCTAGACCAGGTACTTCTAGTTTCAAGCGAATTGCATCATCAGTTTCTTCTAGTTCAGCAGCAGGACTAAATATAAATCCAGACCTCTCACCACCATTAGTAGTTGGCATCAATCTGTCAAATAAACGATTCATTTGCCTCTGCAAGGTGTCGATTTCTCGGAATGGTTCCCAAGATTCAGTATCCCGAAATGGTTCTAAACGTTCACTATCCCGGAATGGGTTCCAACGCATCAGTGCCATAACTATCACCTCTAAGATGAACTATTTAGTCTTAGGAGGCTCAATCTCAAGCTTCTTAGCTTACGAACAGCTGAGCTGATAAAATGGGTTGTTAAGCAATCTTAAATTGCATGAAGCCAAATCTCAAGCTTCCTAGTTATTAGACTAAATCAACCTTCAAGTTGAGCAGGTTCGGTTTTATAGCAATGTGCGATCGCAATAACCGTACCTGCTGAAATGCTCACAAAAAATCAGGAATTTCTACATCCTTCTAGAGACGTAACACTTCCAATACTTTTCGGTTAAGGGGGAAAGGGGAAAGGGAAAGGGTTTGAATTTCCCTTTCCCCTTTAACCTTTCCCCAGACCAAAAGAGAGATTATTGGGTTTATCCGAAAAGTATTGGTAACACTTCTACATCTCTACTCCTGACTTGTAGCAGGCGGTGCAGCAGGTTGCGATTGGGGTTGTTGGCGTAAACGGCGCAACGAGTCCCGCAACTTGTTCTGGTTAGCGTTATCTCTTCGCCGCCTATTTGCGGTTGGTTGTGGCTTTTGTGATGAATCGTTAGCCGTTTGCTCACGCCGGATACGGCGTAAAGACTCTCTAGCATTTCCTTGAGTGCGAGTTGTGCTAGCATTACTTTCCCCTGTTTGAGGTTCCAATCGTCTACTAAATCCAGATATTGCTGGCCTTGTGGATCTAGCTTCATTAGGTGAAGGTGTCAACTCTCTACGCCTACGTTTTGGAGCTTCTTCCGTGGAATTAGCAGCCGTTGTCTGTTGGGTTCTCTCTTCTGCTTCTCTTTGTCTTTTCCGTTCTTGAACTTGGCGCGATCGCCGTGAACCTTGTATGGCAAATTCAGTGGCTATTGATACTCCCTGTCTACCACCTTCTGCGGGTTTTAATTTCCAGTCACGCGCCTGTCTTATGGTTTCTTCATCCAAATCGCGGTTTCCACTGGAGCGAGCAATCCGCACATTAGTAACATTGCCTTGTGAGTCAGTATCAACAGCTACTTCTACTCTACCTTCAACTCCTCGCCGTCTTGCTGCTTCTGGATATTTGGCATTACATTCACGGCAGGCTGCACGACCATTACCATTACCTGAACTGTTAATTTTTGGAGGTGTTGATGCTGTTGGCGCTGTTGCTACTGGCAGACGATTTTCTGTTTGATTACCAGTACCTGAGCCAACACCACTACCATTACCTGAGCCAACACCACTACCATTACCTGAACCAACACCACTACCAGTGCCTGAGCCAACACCACTGCCAATGCCACCGCCAGTGCCAGTGCCAGTTCCTCCACCAGCGCCAGTACCGCTGCTTGTACCTACAGCAATACCACTACCTGAGCCTAAACCAACACCAGAGCCGCCACCGCCACCGCCACCACTCTGAGGAGCAACAGTTGTCACAGGGACGAATGGCTTCGGAGCAATTTCCCTATTTACTGGCTGTGGGTTTTGAGTTGTTTGTTGTGGTTGTTGTTGAACTGGCTGTGGGTTTTGAATAGTTTGTTGCGGTTGTTGAACTGGTTGAATTGTCGATCTTTCAATCAATTCTTGTACTGGTTTTTGTATTTGTGGAGTTTCTATAGATTGTTTTTGAACAACTTCAGGTTCTTTTTTGGGTTCTTCTGGAATTTTTTCAAGCGGTTTTTCTGCTTCCACAGCCGGAGAATCCATGATCGCCACCTCTATCGCTTCATCTTCTCCTGTAGGCACTCTCGTCAAATAATTACTTATGCCTGATGACAGTACGCCGATATGCAGCGCCAGTGAACCTATCAGACTGTAAGTCAGAAAAGACTTGAGAGCCTCAACTTCTTTGGAACGTTGCTCGACAGTAATGCCAGAAAAACTCATAGCTATTGCTACCTATTCTCACTAATTTAGCCATCTTAGAATGCAAGGTTACAAATATCAAGTCAAAAATTAAAATTAATTGCGATCGCCTTACGGAACCCTTCACTAGCAAAAACATCTTTTAAAACCACCAATATCATGGTATTTGAACAAAATTAATTTTTGTTTCAATCCAATTAATTTTTTTTATGCAAAGCAAACGAACAATTAAATAAAAATCATGATGGCTACATTTGAAAAAGTTATCATTATATTTTATATTTTATTGAGAAAAAGTTTCAGCTTTGAACTAGATTCTGGTAGTCTAATTTTGTATTGTGGATGATGTTATAGAGGCACTACATGGGAATTCAGAATTTGTTTGCAGCAGGCGGTGTGGTCATGTGGCCCCTGTTGGCGTTTTCGGTATTGGGTGTGGCACTGATCATCGAGCGGATCAGGTTTTGGGTACGGATTAATCAGCGTCAAAACCGTGTGGTGCGAGAGGTTTTGAATCTCTACCGTCTTGATAATGTTGTCGGCGCAATGGATAAACTTCAGAAAAACGCAGATTTACCATTGGCACGGATTTTTCTTGCGGCTTTAGAATTGGAAGAGCCAAATCCAGAGGAATTTCGTTTGGCATTAGAAAGCGAAGCTCAGGCTGAGATACCTGTACTCAAACGTTTCCAAAACATTTTTGAGACAATTATCGGGCTAGCACCATTATTAGGTCTTCTCGGTACTGTGTTAGGATTGATTGCCTCCTTTGCCTCCCTAAACCTTGGTGATGTGGGAGGTACTAAAACAACTGGCGTTACATCTGGGATTAGTGAAGCTTTGGTATCAACCGCATCAGGATTGATCGTTGCTATTTTTACACTCTTGTTTGCTAATACCTTCCGGGGATTGTACCAAAGGCAAATTGCACTAATTCAGGAGTATGGAGGACAGTTAGAATTACTCTACCGCCGTCGTTATGAAAGAGGAGAAAAAACGTATGCGTCTACCAGATGAGCCAGAACTTCCATTACAGATCAACATCGTGCCGATGATTGATGTGATTTTTGCAATTTTGACATTTTTTATCATGTCAACTCTGTTTTTAACCCGCTCAGAAGGTTTACCAGTAAATTTACCGAAGGCTAGCACAGCAAAACAACAGCAAGTTCCAACTAGAATTACGATTACGGTAGATGACAAAGAACAGGTAAGTCTGAACCGGAAACCAATTGCAGTTGATGATGTGACAGAACAAGTACGTGCTTTAGTTGGTTCTAACCCAGACGTGTTGGTGATTATTAATGCTGATGAGAAAGTTGATTATGGTCGAGTAGTAGCGGTGATGGATCGGGTTCGTAAAGTTGAAGGGGCAAAGTTAGCGATCGCTACGCAAAAGTAAAAAGTAGAAATATTGTACATCACAAGTTCAGAGAGTCAGGAAAATTCGATATTCTGACTCCTAACTCCTTTTTCTCTAATAGACATCTGGTGAAATTAAATATGCGTTACCCAGAACCCTTGTAGAGACGTAGCATTGCTACGTCTCTACTTTTTCACTCATATCTCTAATGGTTATTACGCATCTGCAATTCTTGATATATAAGTTTAAGTAATAATTCTTGGTGTGAATGAATGAAAAAGTGGTCGCCGTTGAACTCATGTAATGAGAAAGCAGCGATTGTCTGTTCTCGCCATGCTTGCAAAGCTTCATGACTAACATCTTGGTCTTGCAAACCACCAACAATAGTAATAGGACACTCCAATGGCTGCTTTGGAGTGTAAATATAAGTTTCTAGAACTGCAAAATCTGCCCGCAAAATCGGAAGAAATATCTGCATTAGTTCCTCGCTTTCTAGCACTGCTTTGGGTGTACCGTTAAGGCTGCGTAGCTCGTCCTGCAAATCATGGTCTGAGAGAATATGCAGGGGTGGTTTTATTGGTGGCAATTGCGGAGCGCGACGAGCAGAGATGAAGAGGTGGAAGGGAGTAAGATTATACTGAGAGCGAAGTAGACGGGTCAACTCAAAGCTAACTAATCCGCCCATACTATGACCGAAGAAAGCGAATGGTTTGTCTAAGTATGGTAACAAAACTGGAGCGATCGCTTCCACAAGAGGTTCTAATCGCGTCAAGGGTGCTGACTGAATCTGCCTTCCCCGTCCCGGATATTCCACAGCACAGACTTCGACATTACTAGGTAGATTATTAGGCCAAGTGCGAAAAATTGCCGCGCTACCACCAGCGTAGGGGAAGCAGAATAAACGCAAGTTTGCTTGCGGATTTGGTTGCGGACAGATAACCCAGGAATTGAAGCTTGGTGTAGTTGTCATAAGAGAGCTTAGAGTTGGATAATACAACTTTGCTTTAATTTTTAAACATATTCACTGATAATCTTATGACAGGAATAGAATCTTTCGCCGCACAAGCCGTTAGCGGTTTAGCAGTTCCGATTTTCCAAATCCTTTGGGGAGGTGGCGGTAAGGTTCTAGGAATATTTGGTAAAACCCTGGACGAAAAAACTAGGGAGATAATTTTTGCTGCATCAAAACAATATGTGCAGAAATACGAAGAACGGCATGGCATTCTCAAAGTATTGGGAATGCGTGAACCTGTGAAATTGGAATCGGTCTATACAGCAGTACAGTTTTTAGATGATGATGCTATCCGTAGTTTTGAATCTATTGAGAATTTAGAAAAAGTCTATCGCCAAGCCACAAGTCGAGGATTTCAATCTCACGATGGTAAAAAACAAGCAGGAATTAAAGTTGCTAATAATAAACAATATCTGATGGTGCTGGGTGGGCCTGGTGCAGGAAAGTCTACATTTGTGCGGAAGATGGGACTAGAAACGCTCAAAGGTAAAAAAGGAGGGTTTAAACACGCCTGCATTCCAGTTTTTATCGAATTGAAAAGGTTTGCATCTGGCAATATCGATATTAAAGCATTTATTACTGAAGAGTTTCGGATTTGTGGCTTTCCATTACCAGATAAATTTACAGTTAAAGCTTTAGAAGAAGGTAAATTACTAATTTTGCTGGATGGGTTAGATGAAGTACCAACAAAAAATTTGACTGAGGCAATTAGCGAAATTCAAAATTTTGTTGACAAGTACGATAAAAATCGTTTTATTGCTTCCTGTCGCACGGCGGCTTATCGCAGCAGTTTTCGCCGCTTTAGCGATGTGGGAATGGCAGATTTTGACGACGATCAAATTCAGCAATTTATTGATAACTGGTTTCATTGTGAAGCAGACAAACAGGCGAAGACAGGCGAGAAATGCTGGGAGTTATTGCAAAAACCAGAACATGAAGCTGCAAAAGAGTTGGCGCACACACCTTTATTGCTGACATTTCTGTGTTTAGTTTATGACCGTTCCCAAAGTTTTCCAGATAATCGCAGTGTTCTTTACCGGAAGGCACTGCGGATATTGCTAGAAGAATGGGCATCAGAAAAGCGAATTCTCAGAGATGAGATTTATCAAGGACTGCATACAGAATTAGAAGAGTTATTACTATCAGAGATTGCTTATACAGGTTTTGAGTTTGACAGACTATTCTTTTCTGGGCGTGATATTGTTCAGCAAATTAAAACATTCTTAGCAAGTAATCTGAATGCACCTCAGCATTTAAATGGAGAATCAGTACTGGATGCGATCGCTGTTCAACAAGGAATTTTAGTAGAACGAGCCGAGGATGTCTTTTCTTTCTCTCATCTGACTCTACAAGAATATTTAACAGCACAATATATTGATGACCATCGGCAAGTTGAGAAATTAGTTATTGAACACCTAATAGATAGACGCTGGAAAGAGGTGTTTTTGTTAGTAGCTGGGTTAATGCGTAGTGGTGTAGATGATTGGCTGTTGTTGATGGAAAAGGAAGCGCAAAAGTATATTAATACATCGAAGTTACAAGCTTTATTAAACTGGGCAGAGCAGGTAACAGTTGGATCGCCAGGAGATTTTAAACCTGTGGGTAAACGTGCATTTGCGATGGAGATCGCTAACATCATTGCCTATGCCAATGCTATTGCTAACCCCAATGCTATTATATATGCCGATCCTATACCCTATTCAAATGCAATGGTTTATGCTAATGCCATCGCCATCAATAACGCCATCACCATCGATAACGTCTTCGCATACTCTATCGCTATTGTTGAAGCTAGTAATGGTACTATTGGCGATGCTATCCAATACACTTACAATCTTGAGAAATTAAAAATATTCAATAACATCAAATTTACTGTGCTGATTGCCCAAATGGAAGCACTGAAAGCAAAAGCTCCCGATGAGCAACAATTAAAAGAAGTACTTGAGGCATTTGTTGAGCGTCTCCAAGAAACTTTACTTAATGCTTTCAATCTCACCCTAGAAATGATCGATTTATCTAAGGCAGAAGCGGAAGCATTCGGCAATTATCTTTACGCTAATTATCTCATCATCCAGTGTAAACAAGCAGCAGTGCGGGTGTCGCCCCAAACCTGGGAAGCGATTGAGGCGCGGATGTTGTTGGTTCCAGGTAGTTAAGCAACAATAGGAAAATGAAAACATAGCTAGAGAAACGCTCTATAAGTTTATTGCAACAGGCTAAAGATACAAAAACTCAAACCTTTACAGCAATCTTGCACTGGGAAGAGGATGTTTATGTAGCTGAATATCCAGAGGTGGGAACCGCCAGCCAAGGAGAGACGATAGAAGAAGCGATCAAAATTATACATAACTTACGCATTGAAAACCTGAAACCTCGATCCCCCCTAACCCCCCTTTTTAAAGGGCAGGATCTTAAAAGCCCCATTTAAAAAGGGGGTTGGGGGATCTCTTGTGCGTAAGTCCTACTATATTTAGAAGAGTTTTTGCTTGCTGAAGTCGCTACGCTAAAAGCTTTCATTAGCAAAATTAAAGTCGTTGTTAATACAACTTAAGCTGTTGTTATAAACGCTCAAGCTGTAGTTACTACAACTCCAGTTCTTATAAGTAAAATTGAAGCTGTTGTTAATACAACTTAAGCTGTTGTTATGAATGCTCAAGCCGTAGTTACTACAACTCCAGTTGTGATAAGTAAAATTGAAGCTGTTGTTATAAATGCTCAAACTGTAACTATAAACGTTGAAGTTGTTGTAACAAACCCTCAAGCTGTTATTATGACACCAAGTTTTATCGTTAGGAATGCATAAGCTGTGGTTTTTTCTCTTCACCCACATATATATCATGTTCTCTGTGAATGAACACTTCAGACAATGCCTGATAAGCTTCAGTCCAAGCCGCCATCACTTCTTCTGTAGCTGCTTCCCCTAAAACATCTTTCATAGCTTGCAGTAAACTTTCTCCAACAATAGGATATTGCTCTGGTGTAACATGAGTCTGCACATGACGATGGGCAATCTTCTCTACCATCGACTTTAAAGCAGGCAAATTATCAATTTGGTTAGCATAGCTATAAACTGCTGTTGCTAATCTCGCAGGTTGAGAACCATCTGCTTGAGCAGACATACTAAATTGTTCTTTGATTTCTGGATGATTTTGAAACATAATTTCATACATCCGAGTTGTGATTTGCTGACCGTTCTTTTTCAAAACAGGTGCAGTAGATTTGACGATATCTATTGTTTGTTGGCTAACCATAGTTTTTGGAACCACTTAGAATCTTGATTGACTTCACTTTAGTGATTATTCCTATTGGTTACTATGAGCTAGCTCAGTTAACGAGTAATATCATTTAAAAAACTGCAACAAAGATGAAAATGTAAGAATGCAGGTATGTAAATCGATAATTTATCAACCAAAATTTGATATGCATACCATTGAGAAAAAGTCAACTAAAAAAACCTGGGCAGGTGCGATCGCAGAACCAGCAAAAGAATTTCCCTCTACGCAACTACCAATTATCTCTGGCAAAATCCCAGATGGTTTGCGTGGCACACTTTACCGCAATGGTCCCGCACGGCTAGGACGCGGTGGCCTTCGCGTGGGACACTGGTTTGATGGAGATGGAGCAATTCTGGCTGTAAATTTTACTGATGCAGTTGCAACGGGGGTTTATCGCTACGTGCAAACCTCTGGCTATCAAGAAGAAGCCGCAGCAGGTAAACTACTCTACGGCAATTATGGCATGACTGCACCGGGGCCAATTTGGAATCAATGGCAAAAGCCCCTCAAAAATGCTGCCAACACTTCGGTGCTAGCACTTCCAGATAAACTTTTGGCACTGTGGGAAGGTGGTAAACCCCACGCCCTCGATTTACAAACTTTAGAAACTTGGGGTGAAGATGATTTAGGGGGATTAGCTAAAGGATTAAGCTATTCCGCACATTATAAGCGTGACGAGCAAACAGGGGAGATTTTTAACTTTGGCATCAGCCCTGGACAAAAAGCGACGCTTAATATTTACAAAAGCGATTCGACTGGCCGGATTATCCAACAAGCCGCATACCAGCTAGATGGTATACCATTGGTGCATGATTTTGTTTTAGCAGGACAGTATCTTGTATTTTTCATTCCGCCGGTGCGGTTAAGTATTTTAGCTCTGCTAATAGGGATAAACAACTATAGTGATTCGCTAGAGTGGCAACCTAAATTAGGAACTCAGATTTTAGTTTTTGACAGAGAAACCTTATCTGTGGTGAGTCGTGGAGAAACCGAACCTTGGTTTCAATGGCATTTTGCTAATGGTTATGTAGATGCTAGCGGTTCAGTGATTGTAGATATTGCCCGTTATGAAGATTTTCAAACTAACCAATATCTCAAGGAAGTAGCTACAGGTAAGACTCACACTCCAGCTAAAACTACACTAACGCGAGTTCATTTACATCCCCAAACTGGCGAAGTTACGTCAATTCAGCAATTATTAAACAGACATTGTGAATTTCCCAATGTACCACAGCAAAACGTGGGGCTAGCTTCTCGGTACACATATATGTCAACATTCCGTTCAGAAACAGATATTAGCCAAGAAGTAGTAAATGCGATCGCTCGTTTTGATCACAAGACCGAAACCCTCACCGAAGCAGACTTTGGAGAAAACCGTTATCCTTCAGAACCCATCCATGCCCAAAATACCCAAAATCCTGCACAAAGTTGGGTACTAACCGTTGTCTACGATGGTAATTCTCATAGTAGCGAAGTTTGGATATTTGATAGCGATCGCCTGGATGCCGAACCCGTTTGCAAACTAGGATTACCCAGCGTCATCCCCCACAGCTTCCACGGCACCTGGAACCCAGCCTAACAAACCCTCTGCGTTACCTCTGCGTTAAAAAACAACGTTACAGTAAAAACGAATAGCATTGATCGGACTTAATCGCATCTGGTCAATGCAAAATCAAAAATACCAAAAAATATTGCCCTATGCAATTACAAGAAAAACGCCATTATTCTCCCACAGAATACCTAGAACTAGAAGTCATTTCCGAGTATCGTCATGAATATATAGATGGTCAAATTATACCCATGACAGGTGGAACACCAAATCACAACCAAATAGCTCTTAATCTAAGTGCAACCCTCAATTTTGCTTTGAAGCGACAACCTTATCGAGTATTCATAGCTGATCAACGTCTATGGATTCCCAAAAAGCAAATTCATACATATCCTGATGTAATGGTTGTTGCAGGTTCATTAGAATTTTCTGAGGGACGTACAGATACAATTACTAATCCCTTAGTGATTTGTGAAGTGTTATCCAAATCTACCAGAAGCTATGACCTAGATGAAAAATTTGCGGCTTATCGCACCATCCCCAGTTTTCAGGAATATGTTCTCATCGATCAATACAAAAATCATGTAGACCAGTATTCTAAGACTGACGAAAATAAATGGATTTTCTCAGAGTATGAAGAAGAGAGTAGTATCTTAACACTATCCTCGATTCAATTTCAAATCCCTCTATCAGATATTTATGATAAAGTTGACTTTGAGGCTAAAGAATAACCTCACTCTAACTGGTTAACTAAGCAACATGACCACTTCTAAACGCCACTACCACATCACTACCTTCGGTTGTCAGATGAATAAAGCTGACTCAGAGCGCATGGCTGGCGTTTTGGAAGACATGGGCTTTGAATGGTCAGAAGATCCGAATAATGCAGATGTAATTCTCTACAATACCTGCACAATTCGGGATAATGCCGAGCAAAAAGTATATTCCTACCTCGGCAGACAAGCGAAGCGTAAACATGAGCAGCCTGATTTAACCCTCATCGTTGCAGGTTGTGTTGCCCAGCAAGAAGGTGAAGCGCTATTGCGGCGAGTTCCAGAATTAGACTTGGTAATGGGGCCACAACACGCCAATCGCCTCAAAGATTTGCTGGAGTCGGTGTTTGACGGCAACCAAGTTGTGGCAACCGAGTCTGTTCATATTATTGAAGATATCACCCAACCGCGACGGGATAGTAAAGTCACAGCTTGGGTAAATGTAATTTACGGCTGTAACGAACGCTGCACCTATTGCGTAGTTCCCAATGTGCGTGGTATTGAACAATCTCGCACACCGTCAGCGATCCGGGCTGAAATGGAAGAATTAGGACGGCAAGGTTACAAGGAAATTACTCTACTTGGTCAAAATATTGACGCTTACGGTAGAGATTTACCAGGAACAACACCAGAAGGTCGGCATCTGCACAACTTCACAGATTTACTTTATTACGTCCATGATGTGCCGGTAATTGAAAGATTAAGATTTGCTACTAGCCATCCCCGTTATTTTACAGAGAGATTAATTAAGGCTTGCGCTGAGTTACCCAAAGTCTGCAAACACTTCCACATTCCCTTTCAATCTGGAGATAATGAACTTTTGAAGGCGATGGCGCGGGGTTATACCCATGAAAAATATCGCCGGATTATCGATACCATTCGGCGGTATATGCCAGATGCTTCCATTAGTGCTGATGCGATTGTCGGTTTTCCTGGGGAGACAGAAGCACAGTTTGAAAATACCCTGAAACTGGTGGAAGATATTGGCTTTGATATGTTGAATACAGCAGCATATTCACCGCGCCCAGGGACACCTGCTGCTTTGTGGGACAATCAACTAAGTGAAGAAGTTAAAAGCGATCGCCTCCAAAGGCTCAATCATCTAGGAAACTTGAAAGTAGCCGAGCGATCGCAACGTTACTTTGGACGTATCGAAGAAGTTTTAGTAGAAGACCAAAATCCTAAAGATCAAACCCAGGTGATGGGACGCACTGATGGTAATCGTCTGACATTCTTCAGTGGGGACATTAAAGAGTTGAAAGGACAGTTAGTGAAGGTAAAAATTACCGAAGTTCGCCCTTTTAGCCTCACAGGTGAACCAGTTGAAGTGAGACAAGCCATACCAGTATAAAAAAGAGAGAAAAGGTTAAGGCGGAAAAGGAACCTCATATTTAACCTTTTTTCTTTCTCAAAGCTATTTCACCTTAGCGCGGAAGCGGACAAAACCATAAAAATCTTTGACTAGATTGGGTAAATCTGGACTTCGCGTAATATTTACCACCACCGCTCCATTGATGTTAGCACCGCAGTATGATGGGACTGTCTCGTTAGCAGGATAAAAGCGTCCGCGATCGCCATCTTGGGTATTAGTCAAATAAACCGTAGGAGTGCTAGAACCAAGCGCAAGAGCAATACCTTGATCTGCTCCTGATAAACCACCATCATTAGGAGTCAGACCATTAAAGGCAGTGGGAATAAAAGTAGTATTGACAGGAACTAAATCACAAATTTGGACACTAGTTGCATTACCTAGACCATTGGAAAGTAAGTAGATAGTGTACTCTAACTCATCTCCTGGTTTGACTATCCCAGCGTTAATCAATCCGCGTAAGTAATTAGTGGGCCATGTGTTACTGCTATCATCATCAGTGTCACGAGGAGATGCTACGTAGTTGGCAGCATTAGGAGAAACGTCGCTGCGACCATCTACAATGCTAGTTAAATTCTGGCTGTTAATCCGGGTGATGCGTTTCACTAAAATTAACTGAGGTTTGCCAGCTGATAACGCAGTTAATGGCATAGTTACCGTAGCAGGTGTGGGATCTTCCTTACCTGCTTTGTCTATTGCGGCTACTGTAAAAGTGATGGTTGTAGCACCATCTATATTCGGATCTACTGTTAGTTTCGTCGGATCATAATTAGTAATCACTTGATTCGCTGTCACAGCTACACTGTTGTAGTACAGTGTCCCATTAGTTGGCAGACTAACAATCTTGAAACTGTTGCCAGAACTAAGGTTCCCATCTTCCGGGTCAGTGCCTGATAGTGTTGGAACTTGTACAGTATTGGTTCCCCCTGGATTTGTTGTTGTAGATCCAGTGACATTATTAGTATTGGGCAACTGCTCAATTCCAAAGTCCTTACTAGAGATGTTTGTAGCAGTATTAAAAGTAGCTGTCGTGAGTGGGCTAGTGTTGACCCAGTTAGATGGGAGGGATGGCGCAGGGGCAGTATTACTTACAGTGCCAGCAGTTGTACTTAAAATAATTTTAACGTTACTTTGATTGAAGGGAACATCAAGAAAAGTATAAGTACCATCTGCGGCGACAGGTGTTGTTTTTAAGACCTTATTATTAGAATCTACGAGAATAGCATTTAATAACCCACCTGCATTGGTGCCAGTTTCCGAACCAGTATTGATATTAGTAAAAGTATTGTTAGCGCTATTATCGGCATCATCCCAAACCTTACCGCTCAGAAAATCATCATCATAGATTGTGTAGCTGGAAGCGATCGTTGGGGAACCACCACAAGTCGTTGTTGAACTGGTGAAAAAACTAGATGAAGTTTGTATGGTGAATACGATTGTCCTCACACCTTGAGGAACGTTATTATTAATGACAGTAAAAGGAATGGTAAAGACACTAGTACCATCACTGCCGTCGTAGTTGCCCGCAGGGATAGTAATATTAAAAGTGGATGTGCCTGATGTTGTATTGTAGTCTGTACCCAAAACGGCTGTACCAGAAACGGAAATCGGAACACTTATCCCCCCAGTTGGCACTAAACCAACAATCCTAAGTTTAGGTGGGTTAGTAGTAGGGGTAGTTTCCGATTCTGCTGCACCACCTGAACTGGCTGTGAACTCAAGCACCGGTTTACCGGCAAATTGCACTTCATCAAGGAAGTTGCCTATAGTAGCTCCACCCGCTGCGGAAAAGGCTTTGAATCCTACATCTTGATTGCTACTGGCACCAGAATAATTCACACTCCCAGAGTAACGCACCCAGCCATTTCCTGCGGATGATTGGGAAATCGAACCTGCACCATTGCCTGCGACAGGTGGATTTGTAGCTCCACTGTTAGTTGTTGAGAAAGTACCAAAAATACTTGTACCAATTAAAAATTGGGCAACATCTCTGGTGGTTGAACTATTCCGCCCACGGTGTAAAAGAGAGAACGTGATCGTCTCATTTTGAATTAGGCATAGATTTTGATATAACGAAGCGTTTTCCTCAGCATTTAACTCAGCAAATTGATTCCCTGCATTGGTCGCTGTATTAACACTATTAAATCCTGTTGTCCAAATCTCAATAATTTTACCGGCTTGTCCGTATATGCCAACTGGACAAGACCTTGTTCCTTGCCTTGAACTATGGCTTGTTGTCCAACCAGTGATAAAGCTTTCGTCCACTTGTATATAACATGAAGTACCAAAAGCAGGTGACTCAAAGCCGGGATTTAAGAACGATCGCTGGATATATTGAGCTTGCGCTACTGTAGGTTGAAGTACTAATGTCGCACCGAGCAATCCCCAGCTAAAAATATTAAAATTTTGCCATAAGTTCTTCATTAGTAAATCACCATAAAACAACCTTTAAAAAATGCTGATTAGTCTAACCATAATCATCAATGAGGGCTGATTCACCTCAAACAAATCTTCAGTCTCTAGCTTTCCCGAAATCGTAAATAATCTACCATTTGTATTCAGATTGATAGTGGTAGTGTTTTTATTAAATAGTTGTTTTATATTTCACGCTTTTGCATCCCCTTCGTTGCAGCCTTGAGTTTACCAACCAAAGTATTCATTGCAGATTCTTGTGGCTGACGAGGCACTGGTTTTTGCTGTCCAAAGCCATCAAATAATTCGTTGAGTTTGACGCTGACACCCAAATATGCGCCGCCTGCGGAACGTGTTCCTGAGAAATCTCGGTCATCAACTTTACCAAATACATATCCAGCAGAAACACGCAGGTTAGGCGTGAGATAATAGCCTGTTTCTACAACAAAGCCTGTTTCGCTGTAGCTAGACTGACTAATTACACGAGCCTCACCCACCAAATCCCAGCTATATCCCAAACGATAGGTAGCGCGTAATTGACCCAGATTTACTGTATTTGTACCAGCTAAATCGCTGGCTATGTAAGAAGTGCTGTTACGCAAGGCATACTTACCATAGAATTCCCATTGCCAGTTAGGAGCATAAATAGCTTCTAAAGCAAAAGTATGGTCTTCGGAACCCGTACCACTACCTAAGAGGATGGTGTCAGGGATAGTTGATGGATTTTTGCGATATTCATAACGCAATAAGGCATTAAATTTATCGCTATTGGGATCGCGATAAGCTAGTCCCAGCTTTAAGGTAGCTGTATCACCCAGTCCTGAAAGCTTTTGATTGGAAGAACCAGCTTGTTGATAACGTACCAAGGCTGTGAGAGCCGGAGAAATTTTACCCGCAGCACCTGCGGTAATTACTGTATTGCTACCACCAGAAGAAGAACGATGTTCGTAACGGGCACTGGCTTGAAACTGCGGATTATCAGAGTATTCCAGCCCCACACTGTAGCTATCACCACCATCAAATCCGATCGCAGATGCTGATTGACCAAAGGCGAAGGGCTGGGCATATTGTTGACCTGCCGCAGTCCGTCCGAAGAAGTTGCCAAATACGTGTTCGTAAGCAACATTCAGCCGCAATCCCGAAGCAATAGTCCAACGGTTATTTAGACCAATCGCCCCTTGGGTAGTCATTTCATTCGCACCACCCAAAATTGAGTAACGACCTGTCAAGGTAGTATCCGAACCGAGTTTGTGTTCACCGTTCACACTCAAGCTGGTGATGGAATTACCCGAATATTGACCACTAGTGTAAAACTGTTGGGCCAGACTGATATTTACACCAGGAATTGCTGCCCAATTCAGCCCGAAGATGGTACGGTCAGGGTAAACACTATCTTTTTGGGAAGATAAACTGATTTCATTTTGGGCTTGGAAAGTCAGATTTTTAGCAATAGGAACTGTAAAACGCGATCGCAATTGATCAGAAGTACCACTGAGGGCGCTGTCGGGAATGCGGTCTTCCCGATGACGATGAATCCAATCCAAATCAATAATGGCACTACCCAGACGTTGTTGAATCCCGGCGGAAATTGTCGTTAAGGAATTATCAACTTTACTACCAGGTATCGACTCATAGCGGGGTGCAAACAGTTCTTCAAAGGTATCTAAGGGTTGGGGAGCAATGCCAAAATTGTCTTCGTGGTCATACTGCGCCCTGACGTTTGTAGTTGAAGTGAGTTTAGCTGTAACCTGCGCTCCATAACGGGTTTGTCCTGGGACGAAGCTGATAGTGGCATTATTGGCAAAACCTGTATCAGCAAAGCGATAATAGGCACGACCTTGAATCCCATTAGTAATTTGTCCCTCAGCTTCCAACCGATACGCTTCACCACTAACCTTTCCTACAACATCAGAATCATTAGTGGAATGGGCATATTCTGCAATTAACCTACCTTGATTACCCAAAGAAATCAGCGCATCTGCACCATAAAGTTGAAAGTCACGCACTCCCTGATTTTCTTGGACATAAGTTGCTCCTATCCAACTTTCCTGGTTAAGTTTGCGAGAAAGGTTATATTGCAAACGACCAGCATATATATTGCTATCAGAATCTTCACTGTCATATTGATAGCTAACAACAATCCGGCGTACCAATACTTGTCCGGTTTGATCGATATCGGTACGAAGCATGGGTTCGCGGAATAATAAAGTACCGCGATCGTAGTCGATTTCATAGTCTGGGCCACGATTAAGCTGTTTCCGTTCTAGTACAGTCCCAGGACGATTGAGTTCTTCTAACTCAATAAAGACATTTTCACTACCTGGTTGTAATATTCTGCGAGAGAGGAAGTAATAACCACTAGTGCCATCGGGAGCAATGGTATCTCGTTGAAAAGCTTCTAAGTGGTTGCCATACAAACCTGTAACTTGTAGGTTCCCTAAGTTGTAGTTAGCCTTAAAACCGTGAAGTTGACGGGTGATAGAAGTAAATTGCTGCGATCGCCGCGCAAATTCTTCTGTGTTGTAGTCACCCCACATAACATAATCAGGATCGGCTCCGGGGACACCAGTTGTACGCTCCAAACGCACATATAGGCTGTCAATGGAAGGAGCAACGACATCAACTCGCGAGCTATCGCCGTAGACAGGATAATTTTGCTCGCTGGATTGGTAAGTTCTAAACAGGCGATTATCGCAGTTGCAATCTTCATTGAGGTTACGAGAACTGTTGTATGCGCCTGTAAACAACCATTCTCCGATCGCACCAGTGGCAAATATCGCCGAGTGGAAATCTAATTGCGTTCTGTTATCTTTGTCAGGCGGCAGAAAATCACGGAAACTACCGTAATAATCTGTACCTCTAGCGCCCAAACGTAAATCTATTACGCCAGTAACCAGACTCGGACGCAGTGATGTTTCAAATTGTAGTTGCGTAAAGGCTTCTAAATTATTAGCGATGGCGCGAATGGTGACAGTTTGGGCTTTGAGTTGCGATCGCAACTTAGCCGTAAATTGCCCCGCTTTCGCCTCTACTTGAAATCCGGGTTGATCAGGTTTGAAGTCTTTCCCAACAAACTCCCCAGCAGTAGGTATCAAAGTGATAACAGCATCACGATTAGAGCGATTACCACTTGCATCAATCAGTTGACCCTTGATTGTAGCTGTAGAACGTCCATCCGCCGGGATACGAGACTCAACAGTTTCTAAGGTTATTTGCTGTGGCGCTCCCCGGACTACGACTTGCACCGTTACAGGGGGTTCTGTCCCTCCTACTACTTGTGCAGAGATGGTGTTATTACCTTCTTTTAACGAAACACCATACCATGTCTGCGTTACTAAATTAGTATTGGCATCGCTTTCTGTCCGTCCAATTGAGGAAGGATCTACTAATACACCATTAGACCGTAATTCTACTGTGATTCCAACGGGGAATTGCACAATCACTGTGGTAGCAGGAACATCCACAATGTTGTTAGCCGTTGGCATCAGGAATTTTATTCCTGTGGAAATGGGGGAAGTGGGGGGAATTTTCTGGTTTTCCTCAATTACTCCAGCTATTTTGCGTAAGCCTCTAGGTAATTGAGCAGAAAACGCTGGTTGAAATCCTTGTATTTCCCTTGGAGAACCTTGAAGCTCTATTTTTGTGTCTTTGCGTCCTTCATTCTTGATGACTGCTAGTTTACCTAAGTCTCTGGGTAAATCAACAGAAGTTGCTGGTTGAAACGTTTGTATTTCCGTTTCGCTTGGCTGAAGATCTGAAATTAAAGTATTAGTTGAAGGAAGTTCAAAAGGTAAAAGTTGCCTGTCAGAACTTCCCAAAGTATGGGGAGAACTTGAATCCATGCTTTTTTCAGCAACTTTATTCCAATCCGCTTGATCCTCATCCTGGTTTTTCACATTATTTGGAAAAACCAAACCTCTAGCTCCCTTCTCTTGTAGGTACCTACCGTGTACACGCAAATCGGAGTTACTTTGAGATCCGGGTTTTACCCCCCTTAATCCCCCCTTGGAAAGGGGGGAAAGAAAATCTAGTTCCCTCCCCTTTCCAAGGGGAGGGTTAGGGTGGGGTAATTCGATAACTTGTGTATACAGCGTAGCTTGTAAAGACGGGGGAGAATTCAAAGCCTCTCCCGTTTTAAAAGAGAGGTTTTCTAGATCCCTTGAAAAGTCAGCATTTTCAACACCCTTGTCTGCTTGTGAAGGCGAATCGGGGAAAAAAAGATTTTCATTTGTAGGTTCTGCTTTAACTATGGCAGGATACAAAACGAGGCTGAGAGCTACTGGCATCACCCCCATCATCTTCAGGTTGAAAATAGTTGTATGGTGCAGTCTGGGTTTCATTTTTTGACTGGCTCCTGGAAGGCGGGGGTGACAGCGAAATTCATACGTACCAAGCCACCAGGTTCTAAACGCACTAAGCGAGATTGGCTATTCCGTTCACGGAATTTTTGGTTGGGAGCTAGGGTGTAACCTGGTACACTGCTGAGGTCTAGTACGCCTGTATGACTTCCTGGTAAGACATTAGCTAAGGAGAACAAACCATTTGGATCGGTGGTGATGCGGTTTCCGTCCTCCAAAAAAATCACTGCATTGGGGACTCCAGGCTCACCAGGTTGTTGTTCACCATCAAAGTTTTTATCAATAAACACGCGACCGATAATCGTGCCACAATCAGAAACGATTCCTGGACGAATTTTTAACTGGTGCGTTGCTGGGCCATCCTTGGTGCTAAAACGGTTATCAGCTCGTTGAGCATTCACGATCGCACTATTGCGACCGTTACCACGCACAGCATCGGCTGTTAGTTGAGCCGCGTAAGCAATATTCAGAGTTTTTCCCGTAGGAACTGTTACATCTGTGCGGAATGTCACCGTGTTTCCATTGCGTTCTGAGGTGATAGTAATTGCCTGACCATCTAACTCACCCCGCACAGATTTAGGTAAAAATTGGAATCCTAAAGGTAAGTTGTCAGTGACAAATATATTATTCAAACCAGCATCAGCAAGGTTTTTTACCGAGATTCGGTAGATTACCGTATCTCCAGGTTCGGCGGTAGCGCGATCGCCTGTTTTGACAATCTGCAACTGATTGGCTTGGCACAGATTTGTGGTGAATTCAAAGGCTAATAAGTCCAGTCCTACTACTTCTGCATTCGGAACCAAGACAACCGTTTGCTCTACCCTAGTCTCACCTGTAAGAGTAATTGGTTGACCATCCAGGGAACTAGCGATATATCGCACAATATTATTACCTTGTGTGCCAGTGGTACCAACGATTTCAATCTTGATCCGCCGTTGCTTGTAGATAGAATTTGGCGGTGGATTAACTACGAAAATATAAGTTCTACCTGGATCAGTTTGACCCTTATTCGGATCGAGTAGGAAATTGTAGACACCCGCAGGGTTATTCGTAACGAAGTAGGGGTTACTATTCTCCGTATTTGGCGACTTACCGCCAGGAACGTTGTTATTAGGAATATCGGGTAACTCTGTTCGAGTCAAAGAAAGCAAACCGCCTAATTCTGTACCTGTTGGGTCGCTAGGGTTAGATTCGTATACGCCAACTGAAAAACCTGTATAGTCAGGCAAAATAGTACCAGCACAACCTAATATCCGCCCTAATGGATCGACTAATGGGCTAGGACTAACATTAAGCTGAATAGAAGTTCCATCATATTTTTGATTATTAGCAGAGTCTGTATAAGTATAAGTAGCTTGATTTATTAATGGCAAAGACGCACCCCGATTGTTAGTCTGTTGTGCGATCGCTGGTATAGATATAGTAGTTTGCAAAAAACTCCCCAGAAGAACAGTAGCTGTTAACCTTTGATACCAGCTACTCCTATAAGTAATTTGTTTTTTCTTTTGAGGACGGCTCACTGAACACATCTCCTCTGGAATGCCACTTTTTTTGTTGATAAAAGCACTTGTTTATCTATCGAAGATCCCTCCGATTCTCCTTATAAAGCACGTTGTTTTTCGCTCTTGACTCCCAAAAAAGTCGCTACAGGCGAGTGATATCAGGCATAACGAATCAGCGAACTTGGACTTGATAAATAGCTTTAACCGTTTTCTTGGCCGGAACTGATGGCACTTGCAAACGGATGTGGGTGTAAACATTCGCTGGTGCTGGTTTTGTTTCCACTTTCCCGTCAGGAAGAGTAACTTTAACAGTGGGATTTTCGACAAAGCTGCGTCCGCCATCAATGCTGTAGGTTACTTTAGTCTCATTAGTGGTGATCGCAGATTTCAGTACGTATACCATTCCTTTAGGAATAGGTTGATTGAGAATCAAATTCTTTACGGGGCGATCGCTCTTATTTTCGCCACTTAATGTATATCGCAACACATCTCCTGGTTGCACCACAGCTTGACCTTTTAAAGGTTGCCATGTCTTACTTTGCTTACCTTGCTGATCCTGTGCTATCACTTGCTTCTCAGCTTCTAAGCGCAATTGTATTTGCCCTTGAGTTTTGACATTTTGGGCAACAGCACTGGTAGAATGCCATAGAGAAGCGATTCCTGGCACTTGACTAACAAATGGCACTGTAGCAATAAGTGCGAACGCTCCTAAACTTGCAAAAGAAAAACGCTTCATATTAATAACCTCAAAAAACTTTCATAATGCCGATTGCTGATTTATCTTTCCCTGTTTTCGCTGGGGAACAATCATTTTGTAGTTGGCACTTTAGGATTAAAGCACCAGCTACAAATACAGATGTGCTATACACCCCTCTTTGCAAATAAAGAGGGGTGAAATCAAACTATCTAGTTAACCTTGCGTTGGAAGATAAATGTTCTTTGAACACCAGGTGCAATCTGTCCAGTGGCAGTATTTACATACTTTGTGACATCACTGTTTAGCGTGGTTCCGGTTTGGTCGATGCTAGAGTTAGTAGCTGGATTACCATTGAAGAACTGGATCGTTGAAGCCCCAGAATCCTTTGCTGAACCAACAATGTTGCTAGTATCAATTTGAGTGTTATTGTCATTGTCTAGCGCCCAGTTGTTGCCCCCTGCTGTACCATCTTCAGTAATCACAACTTTGTCAGCGTTCAAAATCACGTTACCAGTTCCAGATTGAACATCAGAAATATTTGTGTATTGAATTTGGTACTCAATAATGTTTCCTGGAGCAGGATTCTTCGGAGTGATACTGAATGTGCCATCAGTCCCTTGCACTGCTGGCCCACTTCCTTGTAGAACTCGTGACATTTTCAACAGTTTTAAGAAGCCAGTGTAGACGCGATCGATGGAGATGTTGTTGACTTCACCAGAATCCACTACACCATTATTATTAGTGTCAATGAAAGCTGTAATGGGTACTGGGAAGCCCTTACCAATATCAGTCGATAGTTGCGTACCAGGTGGTAAGTCAACTTCTACACCATAATTAACAATGCCACCAGCAAGAACACCAGAGACTTTAATTGGTGTATTACCGTTTGCGATGGTAAAAACACCAGTAGCACTATTGTAGGTATAAACAGCAGATTGACTATTATAGCTAACAGTCACCTTTGTATTATTTGGCAAATCTGTAAATGTTGCTGGTGCGGTTGGCACTATTGTGATGTCGTTAGTGGCAGTACCGTTGTTCTTAATTGTGTTAGTGAAGCCAACTGATTGTGGGTCAAGTGTACTACCAGGTGCTGTGTTAGGAGGAACAAAGGAAGATTTGTTGGTGAAGTCATCGTTGGTTAAACCCGATGGCCCAGTAGCATCCGGTGCATTATTCGGCCCATTTAAAACTGAGTTCGCCTGGGCAACTGAAACAGTATAAACGTTGACATTTCCTGTAACAGAATTAGCAGCTTGGTTGTTATTGCCTGTGTCAACATTACCGGGAGTAGTGGGATAATAACCAAGGTCAGGTGTAGTAGGAAAGGCTCCAGTAGAGGGGTTGATGTTATCTGGATTTTGATCACCTGAATCGTCGAAGAGTAGGGGGCTATTTGGATCGCCAGCAGTTTTACCAAAAACTTGAGCTATGTTGTTAACATTTGTCGCTGTCGTTCCTGTGATTCCAGTGGTCGTTACTTGTACTGTAAAGCCTGTAACGGTTGTCCCAGTGGCAACTGAAGAGATAGAGCTAGGATTGTTAATAAAACCAACCCGTCTAACTACACCGCTTGTTACTTGAGTTTTGTCAGTTTTCCACAGAGCCTGATCAGCATTTATAGTTGCAGGATCTTCGCCAGCATAAACCACTATCCACCCTGAAGGAGCGGTTGGAGTCCCATTAAGAGTTGTGGATGCTGGAAGTGCATCAGAAACTAAGATGCGAGTAACTGTACTATTATCTACATTGATACTTGTACCAGCTAAAGCTGCGGGTGTAAGCCCCCGATTGGTTACGTCATTGCTCTCAACTCGCAAGCTTAAACCATAAGTCAGTACATCATCATTGAGTACGGAAGTATTACCAGGGTTGTAGGCTGTCCGAGTTTTGAGTATTGTGGCTAGAGCAACGGTTTTAACAGTGTTACCCACTTGAATTTGCTGGGTAATACTAGATTCTCGTGTACCGTTAACTGGTGCGCCAGGAACTTCCCCACCACCTGCGTTATCAGCGTTATCTACAGTGTAAACGTCACCACCATCGGGATTACGCGGTTGGTTTTGGGCATCCCCAGGAGTATTACCAAGGGTAACTTTAATTACGTCACCGGATTGAGCGCCAGTTTGTACAGTCACTGGCACACGCACCAACACAGTACCACTAACCGGAATTGAGGCTGTATCTACACCACCGGCTGTTACATTTGTCCAAGTTGTACCACCGTCAGTACTGTATTGCAGTGTGCCACTAGCTGGTGTTACCCCATTTTTATCAGGAGGAAGTACACCAGAAACTGTACCAGGCCCTGTTGTTGTTGCTTGGTTGGGAATATGGAATTTGGTGGGGTCGTTACCTACGTTGGTTAGGGTGTAGGTGTAAGTTAGTAAGTCGTTAACTCCAACAGCACCACCATTATTATCTGTAACACCAGAGGCAGTGACGGTGATCCCAGCAACTTCTGCCACAGTGACGGTTACAGTATTAGAAGTGGCATTTATAGTTGTCCCTGGCGCGTTGGGATCTTCGTAGGTAGCAGTCGCCGTGTTACTGATAGATTGACCACCAGCTGTGCCGTCAGCTAGTACAGGTGCAATAAATTGGAAAAGGCTGCTAGTTAATAATGCTGTTGCTACTAGAGATTGATAGCATTGGCGCTGCTTGTTGACAGATTTTTTTCGGTTTACCATGAAAGTAGCTTATTTATTTGCTGAACTTGTAAGTAGGACAGGGTGAAAAAACCAAATTGTGTAAAGATAAGTAAATACACATAATGTATCTACCACGGTAACAGGTATATGGGCAGCCGTTTAAGGGTAT